>NZ_JBQCWL010000001.1:0-206523 GCF_051957375.1 Neisseria sp. P0017.S009 | reverse complement strand
TCCAACACTTCGCCCGTCAAGCCTGTGTGCAGGGTCAGCGCGTGGACGTAGGCGACGGCTTCGGGCAGCTTCTCGGCGGGGATGTCTTCGATGGCTTCGACGTTGAAGCGTTGGTGTATCATACTGTACGCGGAGGAGTAGTTTATGCCTTTGCGTCCGACAAGCGCGGCAACGGCTTGGCGCAATCCGGTACGGTCGTAAGCGGTGGTTTTGACGGGGAGGTTGTCTGAAACTTTGCCGTTAAGTAAAGCTTCGATTTGCTCATCGCACCATACCGCAAATTTAGGGTTGAGCCAACGGGCAAAGTGAATGGCAAGTTTGGGATGTAGCCATGTGCCTTGCGTGAAGTTTTTTGAATTACCCTTTTTGACAATAACTAATTGATTTTCATCTGTTAGGATTTTTGTCCTTTCACTCAAACTTTCTGCTAAAGCAGAGATATATTGTTGAGTTTGTTCTGTTTTTAGATAATCTTTGGGAAGTTTGCCAAAATGGGCGGCAATTTGAGTGGCATTGAGATAACCATCTTCACGGAAAGAAACGGCGATATTGCCGAAATTGAAAGATTGAACTGAATTGTTCATGATAGTTTCCTGTAGGTTTTTTTTCGAAGTTGCCCGAAACGGGCGGCCGCGAGGTTCGAAAACTCCCTACAAGAGCCGTGCTTATTCCCTGCCGAAGCAGGTATTGTATTCACAACCCTCGCGGCCATAGGAAACCTTTATCGAAGCAAAACACCAAGGAAACTATGGACGTAAAAAATTCACGCTGACGGGGTGAATGCCGTGTAGGAAGAGGTTTTCGACGCCTCGGAAAGGACTTTAAATAAAATCAGACTGCCCGTCAAGGGGCGGCAACAAAAAAAACGCCCGAAAAATCAGGCGGCTTTTTAAAAGATTTTATAGATTCAATTCAAAGCGAATCTACAAAGTCCGCCCAATCTTGAAGCATTTGGCGGCGTTGCGTGATGTATTTCGCGTGGAAATAGGCCGCGTCTGTCTGATTGTCTTTAGCGTGGGCGAGCTGTGCTTTAATATGTTCATGCTCATAGCCCATCTCAGACAGATTGGTTGCGAGTGTCGCGCGGAAATCATGCCCTGATATTGTCAGTCCCATATACTCTAAAGCGCGGTTGATGGTTGTCGCTGAAATCATATCATCAGGCCGTCTGCTGTTTGGAAAGAGTAGGCGGCCATTGCCGGTAAACGTGTGTAGTTCTTTGAGTAACTCAACGACCTGCCAAGATAACGGCACAATGTGCAATCGTGCTTTCTTCATCTTATTGGCAGGGATTCGCCAAATGCCCGATTGCAAGTCAATATCAGCCCATTCCGCCCGCCTTGCTTCAATTGTCCTGACGGCTGTGTATAGTAGCAACTGCACGGCCTTTTTGACGACAAATGAGCCGTTATACTCAGACAGGCTTTTCTTGAACGCCTTTATTTGCTCAACGGTCATGGCTTTAGCGTGGGTTATTTCGGGTCGTTTGAGATAACCGGCAAAGGCAAGAGTAGGGTCAACTTCCGCCCTCATTGTGCGTATTGCGTATAAGAACACCGCGCTCATGTGTTGGCGCGTGTAGATACCGGAAACGACAACGCCCTTGTCTTTGCAAACGTCTAAACATTCCATAATTTGACGAGGCGTTACTTTGGTTATCGGTGTATCGCCTATAATCGGATAGGCATAACGCTCAAGCATACTTTGCGCGGCCTTGATACTGCCTTTGCTGATTGTCTTGGTCGTGAAATATTCTTCGGCAATCGCCTGGAACGTGTTTTTGTTTTGGCGCGTGTTTTGGCGTTTCCTGTCCGCCCTGTCTTTTGCCGGGTTAATGCCCTGCTGAACAAGTAACCGCGCTTCCTTGCGCTTCTCACGCGCTTCGGCCAATGAAACTTCGGGATATGCGCCGATTGAAAAGACGGATTCCTTTCCATCGATTCTGAAGCGATAACGCCATAGTTTTGAACCGTTCGGATTTATTACGATATACAGGCCGTTGGAATCGGTTAATTTATAAGGCTTTTCTTGTGGTTTAGCCTTGCGGATTTGGGTATCGTTAAGCATAAAAAAAGCGGGTATGTGTGAGGGGATACCCACAATCATACCCACTTTTTTCAAGGATTGCCACGCACTATCGCGAACAACAACGGACAAGAAGTAGCGTTAAATTCAGATTTTTCAAAACGATAAGATTCAATACGAACTACCGCGGACGGCAATAACAGTTTTCGATAAATAAAAGCATTTGCAAACCTTTAATGACATTTTGGCAGACAGGATAAGGCCTGCCAAAAGTGTAAAAATCGTTTATGTTTGCATAATATCACAATCTTTACCTAAAGGCCGTCTGAAACGGCGGATAAGACAAAACAGCTAAAAAATGCTATGCTTTACGCTTTGAACCTAATCTGTTTGAAGTGATGAAAAAGTATCTTATCCCGACTGCCGCCGTCGTTGTCGCCGCTGCGCTCGGCACGCCTTATTATCTTGGTGTCAAAGCGGAAGAAAGCCTGACCGAGCAACAAAAGCTGTTGCAGGAATCCGGTTTCCTGACCGTTGAGTCCCACCAATACGATCGCGGCTGGTTCAGTTCAACCGAGACGACCGTCATCCGCCTCAAGCCGACCCTGCTTCAAAATACGCAAAAATACCTGCCGGACAATTTGAAAACCGTCCTGCAAGAGCCGATTACGGTCATTAACCATGTGACACACGGCCCGTTTGCCGGCGGCTTCGGCACGCGTGCACACGTGGAAACCGAGTTCCAATACCATCCGGAAACCAAAAAGGTTTTGGACCGTTTCTTCGGCCAGCAAACGCCGTTGACTATGACCAATACGGTTTACCTTTCCGGCGACGGCAAACTCAGCCTCAATATCCCTGCCTTCGACTATGAAGAGCTCTCAGGTATCAAGCTCAACTGGAAAGGCTTTAGCGGCAATACCGATTACAGCCAAGGCTTCAAAAGCTATCGTCACGATTATCTTGCGCCGTCTTTGCAAGTCAAATTGGCCGACAAAGGCGATGTGTCTTTGGAAAACCTGCGCTTCCAATCCGAAACGGAAGACGGCCTGACCAAGCTTGCTTTGGGCAAGAGCAGCATTACGCTGGATAAATTCCTGCTGCAATGGAAAGAAAACATCGATTACAACGTTAAGTTGAATGAGTTGGTCAACCTTGTGACCAACCTGCAAATCGGTGCATTCATCAATCCGACCGGCACGATTGCTCCGTCTAAAATCGAAGTCAGCAAACTGCGTTTCGATACGCAGACCGGCGAAGTCGATAAATTCATCAACAGTGAAGGCCGCTTCCAATTTGAAAGCCTGACTTATGGCGAAGACAAATACGGCCCTCTGGACATCAATGTCGCTGCCGAGCATTTGGATGCGGCATCACTTTTGGCATTGAAAAACAAAATTGCCGAAGTGTCCGTGAAGAAAATGAGCGAAGAAGAAATTCAGGCTTCCTTGATTCAGACGGCCAAAAACGAGGCTTCAGGCCTGTTCACCAACAATCCGGTTTTGAACGTCAAAACCTTCAAATTCACCATGCCTCATGGTGATGTCGATGTCAGCGGCAAACTCGCGTTTAAAGGTTTGGCAGCTAAAGACCTCAACAATTTGGGCGATATGCTGAAGAAAACCGAAGCTGACTTCAACATGAGCGTACCGCAAAAATTGTTGGAGCAGCTCGCCGTTAACCAAGTAAGCAGCCTGTTTAGCGTCAATGCCGAAGATGAAGCCGCAGGTCGTGCCAGCATCGACGATATCAACGAGACCTTGCGCCTGATGGTAGACAGCACCATTAAAAGCATGGCAAGTGAGAAATATCTGACCTTAGAAAACGATAATGTCAAAACCCATCTGACTCTGCAAAACAGCGAGTTGAAATTAAACGGAAAAGTCCTTCAAAGCGACCCGGAACCCGAGTTCGACGAATTAGACTTTCCCAATAACTAATCCTCAATCACACAAACAGCGGTTTTAACTTCTCTGAAGTTAAAACCGCAAATCAACCCACAATCAAAAAGGAAACCCATGTTCCGTACCATGCTCGGCGGCAAAATCCACCGTGCCACCGTTACCGAAGCCGACCTCAACTACGTCGGCAGCATTACCGTTGACCAAGACCTGCTGGATGCAGCAGGTATTTGCGTTAACGAAAAAGTCGCCATCGTCAACAATAACAACGGCGAACGTCTTGAAACTTATACCATCCCCGGCGAACGCGGCAGCGGCGTTGTTTGCTTGAATGGCGCGGCTGCGCGTTTGGTTCAAAAAGGCGACATCGTAATTATCATGTCTTACGTCATGTTGTCCGAACCCGAAATTGCAGCGCATGAGCCGAAAGTCGTCCTCGTCGATGAGAACAATAAAATCCGCGACGTGATTTCTTATGAGCCGCCGCACACCGTGTTGTAATATTCAAACAAAGGCCGTCTGAAACGTTTCAGACGGCCTGTTTCCCAAATTCAACTTATCTGAAAGGCTTCGCCGTGAATATCCAAATCAACAACATCACTGTCAGCAACGATGCGCCCTTTACCCTTTTCGGCGGCATCAATGTCCTTGAAGACCTCGACTCTACGCTGAAAGCCTGTGAGCAATACGTTAAAGTAACCGATAAACTCGGCATCCCTTACGTTTTTAAAGCCTCTTTCGACAAGGCAAACCGCTCTTCCATCCACTCTTTCCGCGGTGTAGGTCTGGACGAAGGCATGAAGATTTTTCAAGCGGTGAAGCGCGAGTTTAACGTTCCCGTGATTACCGATGTTCACGAGCCTTACCAATGCCAGCCGGTTGCCGAAGTCTGCGATGTCATCCAGTTGCCTGCCTTCTTGGCACGCCAAACCGATTTGGTGGTGGCAATGGCGAAAACCGGCAATGTCATTAACATCAAAAAGCCGCAATTCCTCAGCCCTTCTCAAATGAAAAACATTGTGGAGAAATTCCAAGAAGCAGGCAACGATCAAATCATTTTGTGCGAACGCGGCGCAAACTTCGGCTACGACAATTTGGTGGTCGATATGCTCGGCTTTGGCGTGATGAAAAAAACGTGTAACAACCTGCCCGTTATTTTTGACGTAACCCATTCCCTGCAAACACGCGAATCCGGTGCCGCAGCATCAGGCGGCCGTCGCACCCAAGTATTGGACTTGGCGCTTGCCGGTATGGCAACCCACTTGGCCGGTTTGTTCCTTGAATCCCATGCCAATCCCGACCAAGCCAAATGTGATGGCCCAAGCGCATTGCCGCTTGCGCAATTGGAAGATTTCCTGACCCGTGTTAAAGCAATCGATGAAACCGTGAAATCGTTTGCGCCTATGGATATTCGTTAAAGGCAAATAAGTTAAAAGGCCGTCTGAACATTTTTTCAGACGGCCTTTTGTATTTTTTATTGCATTTATTCAAAACTCACAAGTAAAGCGATAGAGTTTTTCAGCAATTAAATTGTTTTTTATTTCAAACCATTGCAGTTCTTCGGAAGATAGGACTCCATATGCACTCAATTGATCCTTACTGTCAAAAAATGCAAAGTCTTCATATGCCATTTTTTGATTTTCACAGTCAATTTGGAGTTTAAAACGAGCTTTAATATAGTCCTTTCCTATCATATTCTTTTGACTATTTATTGAGTTATTTTTAGGCAGTGGCTTAGCTTTCTTATGACGTATCTCCATCAATAAACTTTGGGGTGAAAGCGATCGGATAAGAGTATTACCGTAGATCGATTTACTTTTATCGGGATAAGAATGGATTAATTGCCAATATTCAGGTTTGTCATATCTTATTTTTTCTGCATAAACAGGTTGTATCAATAAGGTGATCAGTATGAAAAATAGGGTTTTATTCATAGACGAGATTTTGCAAATAAGCTATCTAAAAACACATATTGATGTTTTCAGGGAGCTTTAAAGCTTTTGACTGCTCTTTATTACTGTATTACTGTCCGCGTAAAAACAACGCATCCAATTCTTTTAAAGTCAGTTTGACCCATGTCGGACGGCCGTGATTGCACTGGTTGCTACGCGGTGTGTTTTCCATATCGCGCAGGAGTGCGTTCATTTCGGGCAAAGTCAGTTGGCGGCCGGCGCGGACTGAGCCGTGGCAGGACATGGTGGCGAGGATGTGGTTTTCGTGTTCCTCGATGGTTTGGCTGCTGCCGACTTGGGCGAGTTCGCCCAATACATCTTTGGCCAGTGAAACGACGTCGGCTTTGCCGAGCATGGCGGGAACTGCGCGGACGGCAAGGGTATTGCCGCCCATGTCGGACAATTCCAGGCCAAAGCCTGCCAGCGTTTCGGCGTGATCGGCAAGGGAGGCGCATTCTTCGTGGGACGCGGCGAAGGTAACGGGGATGAGCAAGCGTTGGCTTTGCAGGTTGCCGTTTTCCTGACGTTGGAGTTTCATTTTCTCGTAGTTGACGCGTTCGGCGGCAGCGTGCATATCGATGAGCAACAGGCTGTCTTCGGCTTGGGCAAGGATGTAGATGCCTAAGAGTTGGGCGATGGCGAAGCCTAGTGGCGGCAGTTCGGATTGGGAGGGAAGGCCGTCTGAAAGCGGCGTATCTGTTTGGGGAGTAGGCGTTTCAGACGGCATATTACCGAAACATGCCTGCTCGAATTGGCTCAACTCAAGGTCGATGTCGTCGGTTTTTTTGTAGAGCTCGGCGTAAGTATTCATGGCCGCGCGGCTTTCGCGCAGAGACAGGCTGCGTTGTTGCGGCGCACGCGAGGCTTGGTAGGGCATGGGCGCGGTTTTGCCTGATGGACCAAAGGCATTGCGTGTATCGGGTTTGTTGCCTGTTGGGTAGTTGGATGCGCTATCAAACAGATTTTCGCTGTTGTTTTCAGACGGCATTGGTGCAGGAGTAACGCCGGTAATGTCATGCAACACTTCGCCTGCATTGCTGACGCTTTCGGTCAGGTCGGCGCGTGTATCGGCAAGGGCTTTGTTGAGCGTGTGGAACACGAGTTGGTGCACCTGCTGGCTGTCGTGGAAGCGGATCTCTGTTTTGGTCGGGTGGACGTTGACATCCACGGCTTCGGGCGGCAGGTCGAGGAAGAGGACGAAAGCAGGCGTCAGCGCGTTGTGCAATACGTCGCGGTATGCCTGCTTGACGGCATGGAGCATGACTTTGTCGCGGACAAAACGATGGTTGACGAAGCAGTATTGTTTGTCGGTTTTGCCTTTGGCAAAGGTCGGCTTGGCAATCGCGCCATAAAGCCGCAGCGCGCCATTGCCGCTGTCAATTTCCAATGAGGCCGTCTGAAAATCATCGCCGACAATGGCGGCAATCCGTTCATGCAGGCTTTGTGCAGGAAGTTTGAATACTTGTTTGCTGTTGCGTTTGAGTGAGAAGGCAATGTGCGGATGCGCCAGAGCGAGGCGTTCGAGCATGGTGGCGCAGTGGGCGTATTCGGTGTTTTCAGATTTGAGGAACTTGCGCCGCGCGGGGGTATTGAAGAAGAGTTCGGCAGCTTCGATGGTGGTGCCGACGGGGTGGGCGGCTGCCGTAGGACTGCTGAGTTTGCCGTCTTCGGCTTTGACTTGGGTCGCGTGCGAACTGTCTTCTTGACGGCTGGTCAGGGTCAGGCGGCTGACGGAGGCGATACTGGCCAAGCCTTCGCCGCGAAAGCCCATGCTGGCAACGTGTTCCAAATCGTTTAAGGTTTTGATTTTGCTGGTGGCGTGGCGGTGGAGCGCAAGCTCGATGTCGTCCGGATGGATACCGCTGCCGTTGTCGCTGACGCGAATTAGGCGGATACCGCCGCCGGCCAGCTCGACATCAATCGTTGTCGCTCCTGCATCGATGCTGTTTTCAACGATTTCTTTCAAGGCGTTGGCAGGACGTTCGACCACTTCGCCGGCGGCGATTTGGTTGACAAGATGGTCGGGCAGGGCGGCAATTCGGGACATCGGTTTCTTTCAAAAAGCAACGGCGGAAGGGGAATTTACAGGTATTTGCGCATCAATTCGCATTCGACGCGGACGGTTTTGTTCAGTTGCAACACGGCAGTGCCGAGCGATTCATAACGGTTGAGGCGATAGAAAGGCACGGAATTGAGCGAGGCATACAGTTTGAGAAAGCTGAGACCTGCATTTCGTGCCATTTCTTCGGAGCGGCTGAGCAGGGCCGTGCCCAAGCCGAGATTGTGGAAGAGCGGATGGACGTATAAGGCGTCCAGTTGCGCTTCTTTGAAATCGACTTGGAAGAAGCCTTGAATCAGCCCTTTGTATTCGACCACCCACAAGGCTTTGTTTTTATCGGAGATGGTTTCCAAATAGCTGTTGATGTCGAGCAGACTTTCCCATGCGTGCATAATGGTTTCATCGTAACTGCGGATGCAGGCGTATTGAACGGCATGCAGATGGGCGTTGTGTATGGCTTGGCAGTCTTTTTCGGTTGCCGGACGGAGGATGGTCAGAAGGCTCATGGCGGATGGTCGGAAAAATTGATTTCAGACGGCCTTTGGCAACCAAAGGCCGTCTGAAAAAGTGGGTAAGGTTACAGGCTTTGATGTAAGGTTTGTGCAGTTTGGAACGCGTTGTCCGCATCATTGGCCAAGACGGTAAAGTGGCCCATTTTTCGGCCTTTGCGCGCGGCTTTTTTACCGTAAAGATGCAGATGTGCATTCGGGTTGCTTTGCAGCGGCAGCCATTCGGGTTCGTCGCCGTCTTTCTTCCAAACGTCACCCAAAATATTCGCCATACAGCAAGAGCTCAGCAATTTGGTGTCAGCCGGAGGCAGGTTGCACATCAGGCGAACCTGTTGCTGGAATTGGTCTGTCGCGCAGGCGTCGATGGTATGGTGGCCGGAATTGTGCGGACGCGGGGCGATTTCGTTGACGACCAATTCATGTGTGTCGCCGACAACAAACATTTCTACTGCCAATACGCCGACGTAGTTCAACCCATCGGCCAAACGCTGCGCCATTTGTCGCGCTTGTAGCTGAATGTCGGCACTCAGTCGTACAGGGACGATGGAGTAGGCGAGGATACCGTTTTCGTGAATGTTTTCGGCAGGGTCGAAAGTTTGCACGTTGTCATTGTTCAGACGGCATACGATAACGGAAATCTCGCCGCGCAAGTCCACCATTTTTTCCAAAACGCAATCCACGCCGCCGTGTTCGGCAAACGCGGCTTTGAGTTCATCCAATGTTTTTACGCGGATTTGGCCTTTGCCGTCGTAGCCCAAAGTGGCGGTTTTCAGGATACCGGGCAGAAATTGTATGCTTTCTTCAGTGATGTCTTCGGTCTTGCAAACTGCTTGATACGGCGCGGTTTGCAGGCCTGCTTTGCGTATCCATGCCTTTTCCTGAATGCGGTTTTGCGCGATGGCAACGCAGTCGCCGCTGGGGGAAACATTGGTGTGTTTGGCGAGAAAACGCATCGCGTCGGCATTGACGTTTTCAAACTCAGTCGTAACCGCCGCGCATTTTGCCAATTCTTCCAAAGCTGCTTCATCATCAAATGGTGCGCATAAATGGCAGTCGGCAAATTCCGCTGCCGGCGCATTCGGGTCGGGATCGAGTACGGTTACTTTGTAGCCCATGGTTTTGGCAGCAACAGTAAACATTCTGCCTAATTGTCCGCCGCCAAGAATGCCGAGCATAGCAGGAGGGAGGATGGGGGATGTGTTCATGGATAATCGCTTTATGAAGAAATTGGGTAGGGTGTTTGCAGACCGTCTGAACATGGTTTATGGCTTCAGACGGCCTGATGTTTTAAAGCTTGCCGATAAATTGCGGCGGAACGTTTTCAGTTAACCATACGCCGTTATCCGCCAGATAAAATTGGTGTCCTGCCGCAAGCATGGCGACAGTGTCGATGGTTAATACAAGAGGCTTGCCGTGTCGGGAACCGACGTTGACGGCTGTTGCAGCATCGGCAGACAGATGGACAAAATGACGGGAGGCAGAATGCAGACCTTGTTCCAATATAGACGGAACAGAGCGCTCAGCCGTACCGTGATATAAAATCTGAGGAGGCGTTGCCACTTTGTGTTCAACCTGAACTTGTGCCGTCGAATGACCTTGCGCCGCGCGGATGCGTTTGCCGTCTTCAGAAAGGGTAAACCGTTTTTTATCGTTGTTTTCGACCACTTCCAACAATACTTCATAGGTCAGCAGATTGCCCGTAAAGCCGCGCTCGGGATGATTTACCTGTGTCAGCAGGGTATCAATATCCACCCAGCCGTCTTTATCCAAAGTAATGCCGATTTGCTCGGGATGATGGCGTAAGATAAAGCTTAGGAATTTGCTGATGGATTTTAATTGTTTTTCGTTTAGTATCATAATCTTGTTGTTTAGTCATTTCAGAACGCAGGCCGTCTGAAAATTATTTATCCAGCCCTTCTTGCACCATTTGCGCTGCACGGATTACTGCACGGGCTTTGTTTTGGGTTTCCTGCCATTCGGAGGTTGGGTCGGAGTCTGCAACTACGCCTGCGCCGCTTTGGACGAAGAGAGTATTGTTTTTAATCACTGCGGTGCGGATGGCAATGGCCAAGTCCATATCGTTGTTGAAACTCCATACGCCGACTGCGCCGCCGTAGATGCCGCGTTTGCTCGGTTCGACTTCTTCGATGATTTCCATGGCGCGGACTTTGGGAGCGCCGGAAAGTGTGCCTGCCGGGAAAGTGGCGGCAAGGATATCCATGTTGGTCATACCGTCTTTCAGACGGCCTTCGACGTTGGAGACGATGTGCATCACATGGGAATATTTTTCAATGACCATTTTGTCGGTGACTTTGACTTCGCCGGTTTTACTGATGCGGCCAACGTCGTTGCGTCCTAAGTCAATCAACATGACGTGCTCGGCAATCTCTTTGGCATCGCTCAGCAGGTCTTGTTCGTTGGCGAGGTCTTCGGCTGGTGTTTTGCCGCGCAGGCGTGTACCGGCGATAGGACGGACGATGACATCGTCTCGTTCGCGGCGGACGAGGATTTCGGGCGAAGAGCCGACAATATGGAAATCGCCAAAATCGTAGTAGAACATATACGGCGATGGGTTCAGCGTACGCAGGGCGCGGTATAGGGCAAGCGGATTGTCGGTAAATTCCATGTTCATGCGTTGGCTGGGGACAACCTGCATGCAGTCGCCTGCAAAGATGTAGTCTTTGATTTTGTTGACGCAGGCTTTGAAAGGTTCTTCTCCAAATTCGCTGACTGCTTGGGTTTGCTTGCTGCCGAGGGAAAGCGGGATGGCACAACTTTGGCGTAACTGGGTACGGATGTCTTCAAGACGTTCGCGTGCGCGTTCGTAGCCGTTGGCTTGAGAGGGATCGGCATAAACAATCAGGTAGATTTTGCCGCTTAGGTTATCCACTACTGCAAGCTCTTGCGAGAGCATCAGGAGGATGTCGGGCGTACCGAGGGGATCGGCTTTGGCAGTATGTTTCAGGCGGTGGGCAAAATGTTCGAAATTGTAGATGGTTTCATAACCGAAATAGCCGACCAGGCCGCCGGTAAAGCGCGGCAGGCTTGGGATTTCGGGCGTTTTGAAGCGGTTGTGGAAGGCTTCGATAAAGGGTAGTGGATTGCCGTCGTGTTGTTCGACGATTTCGCCGTTTTGATACACGTCGACATGTTTACTGCTGGTTTTGAGATAATGGCTGCAAGGCAGACCGATAAAGGAATAGCGGCCGAAGCGTTCGCCACCGACAACAGATTCGAGCAGGTAGGTGAAAGGTTTGTTGGCAAGTTTGAGGTAGATTGAGAGCGGTGTGTCCAAGTCGGCAAGCAGCTCTTGAACGAGTGGAATGCGGTTGTAACCTTGTGCGGCTTGGGCTTGGTATTCTTGTTTGCTGATCATCTTGATAAGTCTTTCAGACGGCCTGTTTTAGGGTGTTAAATCGTGTGAAGAGTATAGCATTTTATTGGGATTGTTGACAGTCTGAGCGTTATGTCAGATATGGAAAACGCCGTCTGAAAAAAGACGGCGCTAGGTATTAGGCAAGGGTATTGGAGATTTTGTTTTTCCGGCTTTGTTTCCACTTGAAGACATAAGCGGCAACAACGGGAATCAGGGCGATAATGGATTTGAATGTCCAGCCTGAATACCATGTGCCTTCGGGAACATCGCTTGCAAGCCAAGTGAAGTACGGCCACCAGCAGGCAACCAGGCTGCCGAGGAACAGCGGCCAAATATGACGGCTTAAGTTGCGTTGCCATAAAAGGAAACAGATGGCCGCCCAAACTAAAGTCAGTACGGTAATCAGGAGAATGGTGTAGGCATCTGAAATCAGGATGGCGGCAAAGTAGTAGCTGAGTCCGACCCATAATAGGGCAAGGATCAAGACGATGATTTCTTCCGGGCGTTTAAACATATTTTCTCTCTTTTATAAGACTGGCAATGCGTTAATACTATACCCTAAACAAGAAGCGATGATAAGAGTCTTTCAGACGGCCTTGTAGCCGGGTTTGCTATAATGTGCGCAATCAATTTTTTGGAAAGGACAAACCATGACGGCAAACTTTCAAGAAACGCTGAAGGCTTTGGGCAAACAGGCGAAAAAGGAAGCCGCGGAGCGGGAAGCCGAAGCGAAGGCTAAAAAGCTGGTAGAGGATGTAGATTTCAGCAAGGCGGTTGGCAAGGTTACGCCGTTGAAAAATGCCGGCAACTATTATGAACAGCCTCGTGATAAATCACCTATCAAGCCGCGACCTAAAGAAATGGCGACTTTGGAGCAGGAAGATTATTTTTATGTGGGCAACGGCGGCTGGGAAGAGCCGCCGGCTTCGTTCAGTAAAAACGGGCAGGGTAAAAATGATTTGATGCGTTTGCGAAACGGCCATTATCCCGTGGTGGCGGATGTAGATTTGCATGGCTATACGCAGGAGGAAGCGCAGCAGGTATTGAACGAATTTATTGAGTTTACGAAAAAACGCGGCGTTTGCGGAGAGATTGTCCACGGTAGTGGCTTGGGTTCTGCAGGCTATAAACCGGTTTTGAAAAATATGACGCGTCGCTGGTTGATGCAGCATCCTGATGTGTTGGCTTATGTCGAGCCTCGACAAGGCAATGATGGCGCAGTCAGGATCTTGTTGAAGCGTCAACGTCGGGACGATGATTGGAAGCAGTAAAATAAAAAAGCAGTGTCGATAAAATGACACTGCTTTTTTATGGTTGTCAGACTAAGAAGATTTCTTTTTGGAAATTGATTCGCAACCTTTTCCATTGGTCATTGCGGTTTTGAAATTATTGGCTGAATCAATATCAGTGCATTTGTAAGCATTGCCCAAACTATCCATCCAAACGGAAAGGGTATAGCCTGTTTTGGTGGGTATGGCTTTCAAACGATAGGCTCGGCTTGTACTAGCATCAATCATTTCGGCGGAGTATTTGTATTTGTCTGCCAAATCTTTATGGCCTTTATATGAGGAAATAAAGTCATCCAACTGAGTTTTAACCTCATCAGTTTTCCACTTTGGATTTTTAACCATCTGGTTTTTAAAAGCGGAATTGATGGCGACTAACTCGGCATGCGCTTGTGATTGGTAGCCGCGTTCAATGTAGCGGTTGTAAGAGGGAATGGCAATGATGCTTAGAATGGCTAAGATGGCGACGGCAATCATCATCTCAACCAGCGTAAAGCCTAGTTGTTGGGTAGAGGTGGTATTCATTTTATTATTCGCTGGCAACGTAAGACTGAAGAATGACTTGGGTATTGGCATTCTTACCCCATGCCTTGGCTGTAACACGGTAGGTAATTCGACCCTCAGTAGTTTTGCCTAAATATTCGATAATGTAGCGTGGATTGTTTGCGATGCCGCTTTTTTTATCTAAAGGATATTCCGTACCATTGGCGTCAATACACAGGTTTTTGTCGCATTTGCGCTTCCAAGCATCTACGGTTGGGCTACCCTCTTCAGTAAAATCGCCATTGGATTTTACGTTTGGTGTGGAACATAAACCTTTTTCACATTTTGCGGTAAAAGTAGTCTTTTTACCTTCAATATCAAAAATTTGATTTTCACCTTCACGCAGTGCCGCTTCTGCTAGGGTGGTTGCCAGTTTGCGGTCGGCATCATTGGTGCTGATACGCTGTTCAGTATTGTAGGACTGGGTGGCTGTGACCACGAGCAGGGCGATGACGACCATCATCATTAAGACGATAAACAAAGCATAGCCCTGCTGCCGGTCAGGTTTGATTAGAGTGATCGGTCGGCGCATACGTTTCCTCCGCGGATAGTGGCATTAATATTATAGATATCGACTTTATTGTCTTTTTCTGTTGAGGAATCAATGCTGCCGCCATTCAGTACGATTTGGATAGAAGCCGGAGATTTAGCCTCAGGTGAGATATCCAATTTATCTGCACGCACAAAGTTTTCTTCACTTGTGGCACTGGTAGATGCATTGGGCGCATCGGAACAGTTGGCATAAAAATAATGGATTTTCATAGACTCGATATCTTTAATCAGTAGCTGTGGGTTGTTCCATGAGCCATCATCAGATAATTGGAAACGGAATAAGCCGATCTCTTTGCCAAGTTTACCGACAGCGTAGGCAATTATTTCATGTTTCATGATGGCGATACTGCCGTCTTGATCAGAGTTGGTAATTTTTAAAGCCGATTTTGCCGCAGCCAAATCTTTAATTTCTGTGTGAGGTTTGGCAATACCGTAGCAGCTGCTGGCAATGGCAGTTTTTTCAGTTGAGTCTGCTTTGTCGATACCGTATTGGAACAGCAGGGCTTTGCCGGTTTGAGCAAAGCCGGTATAGCTTAATTTATTGATTTCTTTAACAGGTAACAGCTTATTAACACCGGCTGTTTTCAAGGCATATTCATCTGAGCTTTTGTCTTCTATCACTGCAGAGGCAGGAAAATTCGCCATATTGAAGCAGCCGAAATTACCTGCCATACGCGCATCGCGGACGATCATATTGGCGGCGTTGCGCAAATCTTGTTGGATACCGATACGGGCGTTAGCAGATTTGTTCAATCCGCGTGCAGTAAAGTAGGTGGAGCTGACAGCCATTAGGACGATCATGCTGAGCAGGCTGGCAACCAGAAATTCAAGGATGCTAAAACCGCGCATCGCGGTTTTATTGGGAATATGGTTGAGTAAGCGTTTATTGTTCATTGTTAGTCTCTTACGCGTGATTGGTAGGTATAGACAACGTGATGCCCCGATGTGTTGAGATTTTTTGCGCTATTTTCTTCTTCGACATCTTGCAACCATAAAACTTTCACGATGGTCGTGTCGCCTTTGCCATCGCATTTTGCGTTAAACCCATTTTCGTAAGTCGGCTCTGCACCGGAAGAATCTTTACAGATGGTCGAGAAGACTTGGGCTTCGGGAAGGGCTTTGGCTAAGTCGGCCTTAAACTGGGCAATTTGCGCCTGCGCAAGTTGCGCTTTGGTCATTTTGGCTTCAAATTTTGCAGTTTGTTTAGAGTCTGATTTGAGGTAGGCATCGTAGGATTTTTTATAACGGGTAGTTTTTTCGCCTGCAGTATCGGTTTCTTCAAAGAGCGTCGGATTAATGAGCATGCCTTCAATCAAATTTTGCGTAATTTGGGCGACTGTGGTTTGATTTTCAGACTCACGCACGTTGGATACGGTACGTAATTGAACAGCCAGAAGGGCCAGTACGCCGATAGCAAGGACAAACATGGCAATCAAAACTTCAATCAGGGTCATGCCTGATTGAAGTTTTGGAGTAAAGCTTGTTGAGCTCGTTTTCAGACGGCCTTTAAATAATCTGAGATGAGTAGGATTAGTAATGTTCATAAGATACCGTTGTTATTATTTGGAAGAGTATTCGCACATTTTGCGCTCATCGTTTTTAGCACAGATTTCGACATGCCCATTGCCATTGATTAAAAGTACGGTAGCACGGGCTTTCTTGGTTTCAGCATCGGTGGCGGATTTATCCGTCAGGCTGATTTTGATGTGGCCGTCTGAAAATTGATAATTCTTTCCATCGATTGAATGGCCAAATGTACCATTGGGAAGAAATCTCCACCAGACTTCTTTTGGAGCTGAAGCAGAGAGGGCAGAACGGTCATTGCCGATAGGGATATAGTTAAAGCTGTATTCCACTTTGTCAGTATCTCCATTAAGGATAATGGAGCGGATGGATAAATCGACAGTATCGTTTTGATAGCGTAAGTCTTCGTTTTTATCGGCGTAGGCCAACATACCATTACCGGCATATTTGGAATCGCAACCATTATTGGGCGAGCCATCGGATTTGATTTTGACCGGGCAGATGTAAACGGGAAGATTGAGACGGACGGCCTCATTTCGCGCGAAGCGCAGCAGATTGGCAATTTGCTCTGCTTGCGATGCTGCACGTCTGGAGGCAATCCATTGATTCATATTGGGAAGTGCGATGACGGCCATTACTGCTGCAATAGTAATGACGATCAGCAACTCAATTAGGGTGAAGCCTTTTTGTGTCTGATACATGAGTGATTTTTGGTAGTAATGTGTTGGGTAACTGACGTTTTCTCTTTTGCATTTGCCTGTGGCAATGCTTTTGCTTTTATTAGATTTATTTTAAACGATTTTGTAATGCGTGACTAATGAAATATGAAATTCGGTTAGTTTTTCAGACAATCTGTCTCAATCTTCCATCAACATGGATTCTGGAACATAGGCGGCATTATCAAATTTGGTAAATTGACCCATCCAAGTGAGGAATACTTTCCCGACGGGACCGTTACGGTGTTTACCGATAATACATTCCGCCAAGCCTTTTGCGGGTGATTCTGAGTTGTAGTATTCATCACGATACATAAACATAATCAAGTCGGCATCTTGTTCGATTGCGCCGGATTCACGCAAGTCGGACATCATCGGGCGTTTGTCGGTACGCTGCTCAACGGTACGGCTTAACTGCGACAGTGCAATGACGGGAACTTGCAATTCTTTGGCTAATGCTTTGAGTGAGCGGGAAATTTCGCCAAGCTCGGAAGCGCGGTTGTCAGAACGGCCGGAGCCTGACATTAATTGCAGGTAGTCGATGACGATCAAGCCCAATTTACTGTTGAACTGGCGGGCAAGACGACGGGCGCGGGCGCGCAGTTCGAGTGCAGTCAAACCCGGCGTTTCATCGATATACATGGGTGCATCGGAGAGTTTAACGACCGCCTCGTTCAGACGGCCCCAGTGTTCGTCTTGTAATCTGCCGGTTTTTAAAACGCTTTGATCCAAACGTCCGACAGAACCCAGCATACGCATAACCAGCTGCGCACCGCCCATTTCCATCGAGAATACGGCAACAGGCAGCTTGCCCTCTACGGCAACGTGTTCTGCGATGTTGATCGAAAAGGCGGTTTTACCCATGGAAGGACGGCCTGCGACGATGATCAAATCGCCCGGTTGGAGGCCTGATGTTTTTTTATCGAGGTCGATAAAGCCTGTCGATATACCGGTTACTTCATCAGGATTGTCGCGCGAATAAAGCATATCGATGCGCTCGACCACTTCTTTCAAAAGGTCGGGCATCTCAAGGAAGCCTTGTTTGGATTTGGCGGTACTTTCGGCAATTTGGAATACTTTGTTTTCCGCCTCGTCCAAAAGCTGACCTGCATCGCGCCCTTGTGGATTGTATGCGCTACGCGCAATTTCCGTGCCGACTTCGGCAAGCTGGCGCATGATGGAACGTTCTCGCACGATTTCGGCGTAGCGGCGGATATTGGCAGCGGATGGCGTGTTTTGCGCCAGTGTAATCAGATAGTTGAATCCGCCTGCTGCTTCCAATTCTTCATTGCGTTCCAAACTTTCTTGAACGGTAATGACGTCGGCAGGGCGGCTTTCGTTAATCAGGTTGGCAATGGCACGAAAAATCAGGCGGTGTTCGTGGCGGTAGAAATCCTCGCCGGAAACGACATCGGCAATACGGTCCCAAGCAGAATTTTCCAGCATCAGGCCGCCCAATACGGATTGCTCCGCTTCTGTGGAATGTGGCGGCAGTGATAATGCGCTGATTTCACGGTCTTCAGACGGCATATCGGAATAATTGCTCATGACGGGCATCTCTGGCTGGAAAATTGTAATCCGCTATTATAACGCAGTGTAAGTTCAATTGGTTTGTTTAGGCTAAAGCAGGTAAAATAGCTATGTTGTCAATATGACGACGTACACTACCAAAATATAAATATCAATAATTAGGAGCATAAAAATGGAACACAAGCTGCCACAATTGCCTTATGAACTGGATGCGTTATCTCCCCATCTGACCAAAGAAACTTTGGAGTTTCACTACGGCAAACACCATCAAACTTACATCACCAATTTGAACAATCAAATCAAAGGCACTGAGTTTGAAGAAATGCCTTTGGAAGAAATCGTGAAAAAATCTTCCGGCGGTATGTTCAACAACGCTGCCCAAACTTGGAACCACACTTTCTACTGGCTGGGCTTTACCCCTAAAGGCCAAGGCAAACCTGCCGGCGAATTGGCTGCAGCCATCGACGCCAAATGGGGCAGCTTCGAGAAATTTCAAGAAGCGTTCAATGCTTGCGCGGCCGGTACTTTCGGCTCCGGTTGGGCATGGTTGGTGAAAACACCTGCCGGTGAATTGGATCTGGTTTCTACTTCCAATGCAGGTACTCCGCTGACTACTGAAAACACTCCGCTGTTGACTTGCGACGTATGGGAACACGCCTACTACATCGACTACCGCAACAGCCGTCCTAACTACCTGAAAGGTTTCTGGGAAATTGTTAACTGGGATGAAGTTGCCAAACGCTTCGCCGCATAAAACGATATGAGTGAAAAGGCCGTCTGAAAATTTTTCAGACGGCCTGAAACCTTTGAACAATTAGCAGTACGTGCAATGGCCGCCCTTTACGATACATCAATCGGGCGCTAATATTTTAGTGGTATCGCATGGTCATACCCTGCGGCTTTTATTGTCCTTACTAGGCGGAGCGACTTGGGAAAACCATCGTGATGAGGGTAAATCCGTGTCATTGTTGCATACTTCAATCAGTATTGTGAAATATGATAGTGAAAGCGGTTTTCATATTGAGCAGCTTAACGATGTGGCTCATTTACAATGATCACACCCATTCATCAATAATAAAAAAGTGGGCATTTTACCCACCTTTTTTGCCATTAGCCGAATACTTTTTCTAAGTGTGCTTGGTAGTCTGCTAAGTATTGTTCCACTTGTGGATTTTTAATCACATCGTTACATAAGAATGTCGGCAGACGGGTCAAACCGATGAACTCATTGAGTTTGTGGAAGTGCATATACAACGCATCCACGCCTTTGCCTTCGAAAAAATCGCCTTCTCGGGTGAAGGCCTCAATCGGCGCATTCCAAGTAAGCGAGAGCATGTTTTTTTGCCTTGCAACAAACCACCTGTGCCGTAGCCTTCTATCGGATTGACACGATGGCGGCCATCACTGTGGTAAAGCTTGCCGTGTCCGGCAGTTAATACTTCGTCTATGTATTTTTTCACTGTCCAAGGTTCGTGCATCCACCAGCCTGGCATTTGCCAAATCACGGCATCCATCCACAAGAATTTTTCGATTTCTGCTTCAACATCATAGCCCGCATTAATCACGGTTTCTTGTACATTGTGTCCAAGTGCGGTCAAAACTTCTTTCGCTTTTTTGTGAAGCGTATGGTTCAACTCACCATGCGAATGACCAAACTCTTTTCTACCGTCTAGTAATAAAATATTCATCTTTTTGCCCCTAAAATAAATAATTATAAAAATGGGGCTATCATTATGCCTTTTTACTGCATCTTTATCACTGTAAGTTTAGATTCTTTAAAAGGTTATGTAGGAACTGGACAGCAGGTGGGAAAAACTGAAATTGGGCTTCCTGGTTCTAAAGAAAGGGTGAACTTCAATAAAAATATCGGTATTTATATCGATCCTGTTACAGGAAATCAAACCCCAACAACTATGGGGATTATTCATTATAGTAAAAATGGATATCATGTAGTTCCGGCTAAACCAAAGGAATAATAGTCTATGAATAATGACATTATAAGATTAAGAATTGTTACCCAAAATGCCTTGATAGGTAAAATTACCAAAGAGGTTAGAGGTGTTTATGTAAGAATCAATGAAAATTGTATAAGTATTTATATCGTTATTGATGGAGATATCTCTACCTATTGGAATGAAGAGATTTATAAAATTGGTACAGATATTATTTCTAATTTTGGTGAGGATTATACTATTGATGAGAATTTAGTTAGGATTGATTACCCTAAATATTTATCTTTTGATAATTATATATGTGTATATAAGCGCCATGAAAAATATGAATAAGATTGGAACTATTTATTTATGAGAAGGATTTAAAAAGAATTAAGGATTAATAATGTTTGGTATTTTCTTTAAAGATAAAGGTACATCTTTTGATAATGGATATGGGATGCATATTTTGGCTTCAATCTCTTTAGGTGAATATGTAGAAGAATTACATATTCCAATAGACTATTGGGGTATTGAAGAATATAAAAATAGCTGGGCTACATCTATAGCTGATGGGATAGAAAAAAAGCAACATTCAGTACTTATTACATCTATGCATGAGCCAGAATCTTTAAATTTTATTTCTACATGGATTATTTATTATGATGGGGAAATTTCTTATAAAAGTGCATTCACCTACCAATAGACGCAAGTCATTTTGTAGTAATTTTGGTGCGCCACCCAAATATCCTTTCCCCGAACTGCGATTATTTGCCGAATTTTATGCATACTGTTCAACAACTCCCTGAAAATGCCCTTACTACGCGTTTGAATTTTTTCCGCCAATACGGTCAACTTGAGACTTTTGCAAAGGTCTCGGCCTTTTTGTCGATATTGGCGTGAAGAAATGGTTTAGATGAATGTTTTTTCTGTCTGATGCGCAAAATTATCATGGAGCAGAAAAAAGGATAAACGGGAGATTATGCTAAAATATTGTCAACAATTTTCTGATTCCGCATGATATGGAATCAGCGTTTGACACACATAGACAAGAGGATTTTATGAAATTTCTAGACCGTGAGGCGACCATTGCCAAACCCGGCTTTAATCGTTGGCTGGTACCGCCTGCCGCTTTGGCCGTGCATCTTGCCATCGGGCAGATATACGCTTATTCCGTGTTTAATGCGCCGCTGACCAAGCTTATCGGTATTACTGAGTCGGCTGCAGGAGATTGGAAGCTGACCACGGTCGGTTGGATTTTCAGTATTGCCTTGGCGATGTTGGGCGCGTCTGCGGCCATGTTCGGTACATGGATGGAGCGCGTTGGGCCGCGTAAGGCGATGTTTGTTGCCGCCTGCTGTTTTAGTTTGGGCTTTTTTGTGTCGGCTATTGGCGTTCATACGCACAATCTGTTTTTGCTTTATTTGGGTAACGGTGTGATTGGTGGGGTTGGTTTGGGCTTGGGCTATATCGGGCCTGTATCGACTTTGATGAAATGGTTTCCCGATAAACCGGGTATGGCGACAGGCTTGGCGATTATGGGTTTTGGTGGTGGCGCGATGCTGGCCTCGCCTTTATCCGTGTCGCTGATGAATTTTTTCTCCAGTGAAACTTCAGTTGGCGTAGCGCAGGCTTTTGTCGTTTTAGGATTGTTTTATTTGGTGTTGATGATGTTCGGCGCGTTTACGATCCGTGTACCTGCCGATGGCTGGAAACCTAAAGGTTATGTTGCGCCGAAAAACAAAAGCAAATTGGTCAGCAGTAATCATGTCAATGTCTCACAAGCCATGAAAACGCCGCAATTCTGGCTCTTGTTTTGGGTGTTGTGCTTGAACGTGACAGCGGGTATCGGCGTTCTAGGTCAGGCTTCCGTCATGATTCAGGAGCTTTTTTCCGAGGCATCTGTAGGAAAACAAGCGGCAATTGGTGCGGGTGCGGCGGCAGGTTTTGTGAGTCTGTTGAGTCTGTTTAATATGGGCGGCCGCTTTTTGTGGTCCAGCGTGTCCGACAAAATTGGCCGTAAAAATACTTATACTATTTTCTTTGTGCTCGGCTCGCTGTTGTATTTTGCCATTCCGTCGATTGGCGAGAGCGGTAACAAGGCTTTGTTTGTCATTGGTTTCTGCGTCATCATTTCCATGTATGGCGGCGGTTTTGCAGCCATTCCGGCGTATTTGAAGGATTTGTTCGGCACTTATCAAGTCGGGGCAATACACGGCAGGATTTTGCTGGCATGGTCAACTGCGGCTGTTATTGGCCCGGTGTTGGTCAACTATATCCGCCAAAGCCAAATTGAAAGTGGCGTTCCGGCTGCTGAAGCTTATAGCATTACCATGTACATCATGGCAGGTTTGTTGATTGTTGGTTTGTTGTGTAATTTGAGTGTCCGTTCTGTTCATGAAAAGCATCACGAGAAAGACATTAAGGTCGCGGCACATAGTGGCAATCCCGATGATGAAACCGCTGTATCCGATGCTTATCTGATCAGCAAGAAAGTATCAGCGGGCGGTATCGGCGTATGGTGGCGTTGGGCTTTGGTCTGCATTCCTTTGGGCTATGGCGTCATTATGGTGTTTGTTAAAGCCTTAAGTTTGTTTAATTGATTGTTGAAAATTAGAGGCCGTCTGAAAGTTTCAGACGGCCTTTTAAAATATTAAGCAACTAATCTTTTGATACGCTGATGGTATGTTTGATGTGTTTTAAATTCGCAACGATGGTAAAAGTCATCATCACCAGTAAAGCCCATGAACTCCATTTGCTGATGTGTACCGATGCCCACGCGCCGATTTGGTTGGGATAGCGCCAAACGCCGAATAGGGTTCCCAAATTTTCCGCCAGCCAAATAAAAAATCCGATCAGGACGAAAGCGAGCAGGAGCGGCATTTTGCGAGTGGTGTCATAGGGCGTGTATAAGACCGTTGTCCGGGCATATAGGCCGAGAGCGAAAGCAGCAAGATACCAGCGATAGTCGCCGATATAGTGATGGGTGAAGAAATTGATATAAATCGCCAGTGCGCACAAAGTACCCAACCAATACGGCGGATGGCTTTTGATTTTTAAGTCAAACAGCCGCCATGCTTGAATGATATAGCTGCCGACTGCGGCATACATAAAGCCTGCAAACAGCGGTACGCCGCCGATTTTGGTATAAGCCTCATCCGGATAGCTCCATGATTGGATATCGCCTGATGTCTTGAACCACTCTAAAGCAAAGCCCACCAAGTGAAACAGCGTAATCGATTTCACTTCATCCCAAGTTTCTAGCTTGAAATACAGCATGGCTGCTTGTATGGAGATGGCAAAAATCAGCAGCAGGTCGTAGCGCGAAATTCCCAACAAGCCTGTTTTCGGAACGAGGAACATGGCAATGAAAAACAAGCCTGCAAATAAGCAGGCTCGTGCTTCTTTCAAACCGAAAAACCAAAATTCAACGATAAAGCGTCGCCAACCATGCAAATCCTTGCGTTTGGGATGTTCAGTCAGCCAAGTATCCAGTTTGCCCAACATATTTTCAGACGGCCTCTTTATCTTGAAAATGTTTTAGGCAGATTGAATCGGAATAACGCGGTTTTGCTTACGTTTTGCGCCACCTTCGCAATAGTTGGTTTTGACATAATCTTCAACGATTTGTAAAAACTCGGCAGCGATATTGTCGCCTTTGAGGGTAACTTTCCGTTCGCCGTCTACATAAACCGGCGCAACCGGTGTTTCGCCTGTACCTGGCAGGCTGATACCGATATCGGCAAGTTTGCTTTCGCCCGGGCCATTGACTACGCAACCCATTACGGCAACGTTCAATGATTCAACGCCTGGATACTCAGTGCGCCAAATAGTCATTTTTTGACGTAAATAGTTTTGTACGTCTTGCGCCAATTCTTGGAATACGGTACTGGTGGTACGGCCGCAACCCGGGCAGGCTGTAACCATTGGCGTAAAGGAGCGTAAGCCCATGGTTTGCAGGATTTCCTGACCGACAATGACTTCTTGTGTACGTGGGGAGCCAGGTTCGGGCGTAAGGGAAATTCGAATGGTGTCGCCGATACCTTCTTGCAACAATACGGACAAAGCTGCGGTGGAAGCCACAATGCCTTTGCTACCCATGCCCGCCTCGGTCAGGCCGAGATGGAGCGGGTAACGGCAACGGCTGCCTAATTCGCGGTAAACCTGAATCAAGTCTTGTACGGCGCTGACCTTGCACGACAAAATGATTTTGTCTTCAGGCAAGCCCAAAGCCACGGCTTTTTCTGCCGATTCCAGCGCCGAAACAATCAAAGCCTCTTTCATGATTTCTTCAGGCGGCTTCGGTGTGGCAGAAGCTAGGTTGGCATCCATCATACGTTTGGCAAGGCTTTGATCAAGCGAACCCCAGTTCACACCGATGCGTACGGCTTTATTGTTTTCTGCCGCTGTACGAATCATAAAGGCAAATTTCTCATCGCCTTTTGCGCCTTTACCGACATTGCCTGGGTTGATGCGGTATTTAGACAGGGCCTTGCCGCACTCAGGAAATTCGGCCAATAAGCGTTCGCCATTGAAATGGAAGTCGCCGATCAGGGGCGTGGTGTAGCCCATATCGTCTAAGCGGCTGCGGATTTCGGCTACTTTGGAAGCCGCTTCAGGAGTATTAACCGTGATACGGACCATTTCTGAGCCGGCATCGCTCAACTCTTTGACCTGTCGGGCTGTTGCTTCTGCATCTGCGGTGTCGGTATTGGTCATAGATTGCACAACAACGGGCGCATCGGAGCCGATGATGAGATGGTCAATTTTGACTTGATGTGTCTGACGGCGTTTAGGTGTGGTCATTTTAGTTTTTTCCTGCAACAAAAGAGGCGGATTTTTCACCGGCAACACGGTATTTCAAAGGTTCGATAGGTGTGCCGCCGTAATTGGCTTCCGAGCCGGCTGCAATACCGATCCAAACATTGTAAGGTGCGCCGCCTCTCAGACGTTGTTCGCTTCCGGCTGGAACGATACGGCTGAATACAACTTTTCCATCTTTGTCTGCAATAATCAGATTGCTTCGGTATTGGACTTTAATCCAAAGTTCGTCTTTCTCAACTTTGACAGCAGGTTTCTCTTCTTGTACGGCGGCGGAAGCTGCTGAGGCTGCTTGATCATTGGCCACTTCAGGCTTATTGGTGATTTCTTTTTTGCCGTCTTCCGTCATTTCGCTAACGGCAACATTATCCGTTTTTAAGGCAGGCGTTTTCATCGTATCAGCAACATCTTTGCTGTTTTGAATATTTGCCTGTTCGTTTTCAAAACTGGATTTGCTTTGCCAAAAGTAAACGCCGCCTACAGCCAAAGCCAATGCGGCTATCCCCAATATCCATTTTGGGAAGCCCTGCTTTTCAGTATCTGTGAAGCTTAAGCCGGAGTTGGTGCTGCGTGTTACCGCGTATACATGGTCTTCAAGTTGCGGAGTAATGGAGCGCAAATGTTTGGCGATGATTTGTTCGTCGATTTTCAGAAATCGTGCATATGAACGCAGATAACCTGAAACAAAGACTAAACCGGGAAAGCCGGAATATTCCCCTTTTTCCAAAGCATCAATTTGTTCGGTAGACAGTTTCAAACGTGAAGCAACATCTTGAATATCGATTTTGGCATCAGTTCTGTGTTTGCGTAATTCATCCCCCAATGTTTTGGCGGCTTGTGTGTCGTAGTTGATTTTATCGTTATTTTCCATTTATTGGCCTGTTGTGACGGTTTGTAGTTCGTCTGAATAAGGGAAGTTTGCCCTAAGTTGGGCTTCGTATTCGTATGCGGCGTGTTTATTACCCAAGGCGGTAGCCAAGCGCCAGCCTAAAAGCAAATCGTCAGCCTGCAGGACATCAACTTTGCTTTGGTATTGGCGGAAATAATAGTCGGCATCGTTCAGATTTCCTGCCATCATTTTGGTTCGGGCAAGTTCTTTGAAAGCAGGGAAGAATTGCGGATTCGCTGCTAAAGACCTTTCCAAATAGGCTTGGGCTAAAGAGTATTGGCCTAACCTTGCACTGCAAATGCCTTTATTCATATTGGCAATAAAGGGGCTTGGGTAGGTTGGATCGGCCAGTGCTTTGTCAAAATAAGCCAAAGATTCGGCCGGTGCATTCATTTGATTGCACAAGAACCAACCGTAGTTGTTGTTGACTTCTGCGCTATCAGGTTTTAAAGACAACGCTTTAAGAAAACTTTCCTGAGCTTTGTCTTTGACTTTCAAATACTGATAAATCTCGGCGCGTACCAACCAAGCAAGGTCATTTTTTGAATTGAACTTAAGCGCCTCTTCGATACTTTCTGTGGCTTGGCGATAGTTTTGGCCGCGCATATATTCCACAGCCAGTTGGGTTTTGATATTAGAAACTTGAATGGCACGTTCTTTAGGGCTTGGGCCGGAAGAGGATGCGCAGGCAGAAAGAGTCAGTGCGGTAAGTAAAGCGAATCCGAACTTGATTTTCATAATTAACCTTATTGTTCGACCAAAATCTGTTGCCATTTTTGTTGACGGCGTGTTTTATCTTGTACTTGTCCGGCCAGTTGTCCGCAAGCGGCATCGATATCGTCGCCGCGGGTTTTGCGGACAGTAACGACAAAGCCGGCTTGTTGCAGAATATCGCGGAAGACACGGATATTTTCATTGGTAGAACGTTCGTAGCCGGAGTTTGGGAAAGGATTGAACGGAATCAGATTGAATTTGCAGGGTACGTCTTTAACCAATTCAATCAATTCGCGCGCATGTTGCGCTTTATCGTTGATGCCGTCAAGCATAACGTATTCAAAGGTAATAAAGTCGCGGGGGGCTTTGACCAAATAACGTTGACAGGCCGCCATCAATTCTTTGAGCGGGTATTTTTTGTTGAGGGGAACAATCTGATCGCGCACTTCATCGTTGGATGCGTGTAAAGATACAGCCAAAGCAACAGGCATTGCATCACGCAGTCTGTCCATTTGTGGAACCATGCCCGAAGTGGAAACAGTCACGCGACGGCGGCTCAAGCCGTAACCGTGATCATCCAGCATAATGCTCAAAGCGGTAACAACATTGTCAAAGTTTGCCATGGGTTCGCCCATGCCCATCATCACGACGTTGGAGATAACGCGTTCGTTTTTAGGGGTAACGCCCATGGCTTTATTGGCCCACCAAAGCTGACCGATGATTTCAGCGGCAGTCAGGTTGCGGTTGAAACCTTGTCGTCCAGTAGAGCAGAAGGTGCATTCTAATGCGCAACCTACTTGGGAAGAGATGCACAAAGTACCGCGTTCAGCTTCGGGAATAAAGACGGTTTCTACACCGTTGCCCGTGCCGACATCCAGCAACCATTTGCGTGTACCGTCCGTAGATTCTTGTGCCATCATTAATTTGGGCACTTCGATTGTGGCTTGTTCATTCAGCTTGGCACGCAATGATTTGGCCAAGTCAGTCATTTCTTCAAAGTTTTGTGCACCCGCTTGATGCATCCAACGCATTACCTGCTTGGCACGAAAAGGCTTTTCGCCCATTTCGGCAAAGTGTTGCGTCAGTCCGTTTAAATCGTAATTCAGTAGATTGGTTTTCATGTATTTTTATGTTTCTCAGTAAAGCTTTTAAAGCAAAGGGGCTTATTGGGCAGCTTTGCTTTAAAAGCCTTTGGGTTTTCAGACGGCCTTTAATTTGTAGGACATACAAAGCAGTTTTGCCGTCCGATATAAATCGGACGGCCGTAAAGCGGCTACAGGCTTTTACTCTTAGCGTGGGCAGATTTCGCTTTGGCTGAAGAAGTAAGCAATTTCAATCGCAGCATTTTCAACGCTGTCAGAACCATGTACGGCATTAACACTGACAGATTCTGCAAAGTCGGCACGGATTGTGCCCGGAGCTGCATCGGCTGGATTGGTTGCGCCCATCAATTCGCGATTTTTGGCAACGGCGTTTTCACCTTCCAATACTTGAATCATAACAGGATTGCGAGTCATGAATTTAACCAAGTCTTCATAAAAAGGGCGATCTTTATGTACAGCATAAAACTCTTTTGCTTCACGCTCAGAGAGATGTTTCATTTTCGCCGCAATAATGCGCAAGCCGTTTTCTTCAAAGCGGCTGTAAATCTTGCCGATGACGTTTTTTTCTACCGCATCGGGTTTGATGATGGAAATCGTACGTTCGATGGCCATGTTATGTCCTTGTTTTTATTAATAGGTAAATTGCCGTAGCCAAGAGGCGAGGGAAGTGTATTCTACCAAATTTCGCCCCTTTTTGGGAAAGGCATTATTTGCTTAAAGTCAGGTGTGGTTGTTCCAAATAGACTTCAGATTGCATTTCGATCATACGGCTGGCTGTACGGGTAAATTCTTCGGCAAAATCGCCTTCAACGTAAATATCGTTTACGCCAACTGCGCTAGTGGCGCACAGCTTCACACGGAAATCGTATAAAACGTCAATTAACCATGTCAGACGGCGTGCTTCCGCTTTTTCTTGCGGGGTTAGACGTTCTAATCCTGAAAGGAAAACCATCTCGTAATGTTCGGCTAAATACAAATAGTCAGCTTGTGAGCGCGGGCCAAAACATAATGCACGGAAATCAAACCAGATGGCGCGTTCTGACTGGGCTTTATGGGGGATTTCCCGTCCATGGATAATGCTGATGCCTGGGTTTAATTCAGAGATTCCGTTCATTTCTTTAAATAAAGCAGCGAGTTTTTGCTCGTTTTCTTCATTATTGGGGACAAAGAAAATTTCGGCAGGACGCAGTGTACGCAAGCGGTAATCTTCGCCGCCATCTACATTTAAAACGGTCAGGTTGGACTCGATAAGGGCGATGGTTGGCAGAAAGCTACTGCGGTTTTGGCCTTGAGGATAGAGTTCGGATGGAGCGTAGTTGGAAGTGGCTACCAAGACTACACCTTCACTCAACAGGTTTTCCAGCAAGCGACCCAAAATCATGGCATCGGCAATATCACTAACGTGAAACTCGTCAAAGCATAATACACGTGTTTCTTTGGCAATTTCTGTTGCAACGGCTTTTAAAGGGTTAGCTTCGCTTTTCAAGACTTTAAGGCGTTGATGGATTTCGGCCATGAAGGCATGGAAATGCACGCGACGCTTACGACGATAGGGAAGACAGCCGAAAAAAGCATCCATCAAAAAGCTTTTACCGCGTCCTACGCCGCCATAAAAATAGAGTCCTTTAGGTACTTGAGGGGAACGCAAGCTACGGCCGAGAAAACGGTTGCGTTTGCGTTTGAACATCATCAGCTCGGTCCACAAACGATCCAAATATTCAATGGCTCGCGCTTGGGCTTCGTCGCGGATGAAGTTGGGCTGTTCGGCTGCAGCCTGATACCAAGTCAATGGGCTGTGGTTTTCAAATGGAGGTGGTGTGAATAGTTGGTCTCTATTGCTCATGTGTAACCTTTATTATGCTTTACTGGCGATAGTTGAAACATCATCCACAATAGTTTGGACAGTAGTTGGAATGATGTTTTCATTACAGAATAGTCGGTCTATTATAAATGATTTCAGACGGCCTGCGTTTTTTGCAAAAGCATTGTAGTAAATATAGTTGAAATAGTGTGTGATTGAGGTATACGTGAAAAGAGTCGGCTTTGGTATTTCTTGAGAAAACAAAAAAACGCCGCATTTCTGCGGCGTTTTGCTACTAAGTATTAATGAGCACTTTCTTGCAATGCCAAGTCTACACGCTCACGCAACTCTTTACCCGGTTTGAAGTGAGGAACATGCTTTTCAGGCACTTCCACGCGTTCGCCGGTTTTCGGGTTGCGCCCGATACGGGCAGGGCGGTGGTTCAAGTCGAAGCTGCCGAAACCGCGGATTTCGATACGTTGTCCACGAGCCAGTGAACGGGTCATGGTATCAACCAAGACTTTTACACTGTATTCGACATCTTTAGCCAGCAGTTGGTTGCCATTTTTTTCGGCAAACACTTCTGCAAGGCGAACCATCAATTCAGACTTCGTCATGTCTGCAACCTTATTCTTGGTCGCCGGACAGTTTGGCTTTCAGCAAGTCGCCCAGGCTGGTAGTACCGGCATTGGCAGTTGCAGCGGCGTTAACTGAATTCAGCGCTTCGCGGTTTTCTTTAGCGTCTTTCGCTTTAACAGACAGACGGATGCTGCGGTTTTTGCGGTCAACGGTAACGATAACGGCTTCAACTTCGTCGCCTTCTTTCAGTTTGGTAGTCAGGTCTTCAACGCGGTCAGCAGCGAATTCAGAAGCAGGCAGGTAGCCTTCAACTTCTTCAGACAGAGCGACTACGGCACCTTTGGCGTCAACAGATTTCACAGAACCTTTAACCAAAGAACCTTTGTCGTTTACGCTGATGAAGTTGCCGAACGGATCACCTTCCAGTTGTTTGATACCCAAAGAGATACGTTCTTTTTCAACGTCGATGGCCAATACAACGGCTTCAACTTCTTCGCCTTTTTTGTATTTGCGTACAGCTTCTTCGCCGGCTTCAGTCCAAGACAGGTCGGACAAGTGAACCAGGCCGTCGATGCCGCCAGGCAGACCTACGAATACGCCGAAGTCAGTGATAGATTTAACTGCGCCGGAGATTTTGTCGCCTTTGTTGTGGTTGGCGGCAAATTCTTCCCAAGGGTTAGCTTGGCATTGTTTCATACCCAAAGAGATACGGCGGCGCTCTTCGTCGATTTCCAGGATCATTACTTCAACTTCGTCACCCAATTGAACAACTTTGCTTGGGTGTACGTTTTTGTTGGTCCAATCCATTTCGGAAACGTGTACCAAACCTTCGATGCCTTGTTCGATCTCAACGAATGCACCGTAGTCAGTCAGGTTGGATACTTTACCGAACAGGCGGGTACCTTGTGGGTAACGACGGGTCAGGCCGCTCCAAGGATCTTCGCCCAGTTGTTTCATACCCAAGGAAACACGTTGTTTGTCTTGGTCGAATTTCAGGACTTTAGCTTCTACTTCTTGACCAACTTCCAAAACTTCGCTTGGGTGTTTTACACGGCGCCATGCCAAGTCGGTAATGTGCAACAGACCGTCGATGCCGCCCAAGTCAACGAATGCACCGTAATCGGTGATGTTTTTAACGATACCTTTGATAACTGAACCTTCTTGCAGGTTTTCCAGCAAGGCTTTGCGTTCTTCGCCCAAAGTAGCTTCCAGAACAGCGCGGCGGGACACAACAACGTTGTTGCGTTTTTTGTCCAGTTTGATCACTTTGAATTCAATTTCTTTGCCTTCGAAGTGAGAAGTGTCTTTTACAGGACGTACATCAACCAAAGAACCCGGCAGGAATGCGCGGATGCTGTTGATCATAACAGTCAGACCACCTTTGACTTTGCCATTGATAACGCCAGACAGGATGTCGCCGTTTTCCATAGCTTCTTCCAAAGCGATCCAGTCGGCAGCACGTTTGGCTTTTTCGCGGGACAGTTTGGTTTCGCCGAAGCCGTTTTCAACAGATTCGATGGTAACGGTAACGAAATCGCCAACTTTAACTTCAATCTCGCCCTGAGCGTTTTTGAATTCAGCAACATCAATCAGAGATTCTGATTTCAGACCTGCGTTAACGGTAACGAAGTTTTGATCGATGCCGACTACTTCGGCAGTAATCACTTCACCTGGGTTCATCTCTTGCAGGGTAAAGCTTTCTTCCAGCAGCTGGGCAAAATTTTCCATAGTCATATATACTCTTTTCGGTACACCGCCAAGGGGTGCGGGTTAGGTTTGAAATGACCTGCCGTCCTTGGCGCGGCAGGTTGGGAAATGTTTTCAGACGGCCTTGTTATAGGGTTAACAGGCCGTCTGAAATGAAAACTTCGCGATTATACTCCAAATTTTAAACTTTATGATACCAATCAAGCACTTTTTTTACAGCTTCTTCGATAGAAAGGTTATCAGTATCTAAAAGCAGGGCATCGGGCAGCTGTTTCAACGGAGCAACAGGGCGGCGGCGGTCTGCTTCGTCGCGCGCTTCAATGTCCGACAAAATACGCTCGAATGCAACGCCTTCGCATGGGATACCGAGTTGTTTGGCACGACGTTGGGCGCGGACATTGGCACTTGCGGTCAGGAAAATTTTTAATGCGGCATCAGGGAAAATAACCGAGCCGATATCGCGGCCGTCGGCGACCAAGCCTTTTTCGGTTAGGAAGTCGCGTTGGCGTTGCAAAAGGGCAGTACGCACTTTAGGCAACTGCGCGACGGCAGATGCGCCCATGCCAATCGCTTCGGTACGGATTTGCTCGGATACATCATCGCCGTTTAATAATACAACGCTGCCTTCAAATTGTGCGGGCAAGGTTTCTGCCAGTGTGCTGACGGCATCTTCATCTGTCCAAGCGACATTTTGTTTTTGTGCATAAAGCGCAGTCAGGCGGTAAAGCGCACCGGAGTCGAGGTAAAGAAAACCCAAGGCTTCGGCTACGCGTGAGGCAACCGTCCCTTTACCGGATGCGCTGGGACCGTCGATGGCGATGACTTTTTGCTTGAGGCTCATGTGTTCTCCTGAATGCGATAGGTATTTGAATTAACCGTTTATTATACGTTGCTTTGGCCGTCTGAAAACGAAAATTTTTGTGTGATTTAGATTTGAGGGGAAAGTGGCTCGGCCTTATCGGGTATAATGGCCAAAATCATAATTTAACCGCTTTATCTGATTGTTCGGGCCATCTGAAATAACGGGTCGGGAATGGTCTTAGAATTTAGAAACATTATGTTACAAACCGATAATCTTACTTCTGCACAACCTCAGCGCATTATCACTGCTCAAAATATTTCCGCTCAGGAAGAATTGCTTGAACGCGCTTTACGTCCGAAAACTTTAGACGACTATATCGGACAGGATAAAGCAAAAGAGCAGTTGGCTATTTTTATTCAGGCAGCGAAAAAACGTGGCGAAGCGCTTGACCACACTTTGCTGTTTGGTCCTCCGGGTTTGGGCAAAACTACTTTGGCACACATTATCGCCAAAGAGTTAGGCGTTAATTTGCGCCAAACCAGCGGCCCGGTTTTGGAACGTGCCGGCGACCTTGCAGCCTTGTTGACCAACCTCGAGCCGCATGATGTGCTGTTTATTGATGAAATCCACCGCTTAAGCCCTGTGGTTGAAGAAATCCTTTATCCTGCGCTTGAAGATTATCAGTTGGACATCATGATAGGCGAGGGGCCGGCCGCGCGTTCGGTCAAAATCGATTTGCCGCCGTTTACATTGGTAGGCGCGACGACCCGTGCCGGTATGCTGACCAATCCTTTGCGCGACCGTTTCGGTATCGTGTCCCGATTAGAGTTTTATCAGAATAAAGATTTGGCGACTATTGTTGCTCGTTCTGCCCAGTTGTTGCAGTTGGATATGGGCGACGAGGGTGCGATGGAAGTGGCCAAGCGCAGCCGCGGTACGCCGCGTATTGCCAACCGCCTTTTGCGACGTGTACGCGATTATGCCGATGTGAAAAACAACGGCGTCATTGATGCGGAAATTGCCGATGCTGCCTTGAGTATGCTGGATGTGGACGGTCAGGGTTTGGATGTGATGGACAGGAAATTCCTTGAGGCGATTCTGCACAAGTTCAGCGGCGGTCCTGTCGGTTTGGAAAACGTGGCTGCTGCGATTGGCGAATCAACCGATACCATCGAAGATGTGATTGAACCATATCTGATTCAGCAGGGCTTTTTGCAGCGTACACCGCGCGGACGCGTAGCAACCGAACGAGCCTATCTGCATTTCGGTTTGAAGGTTCAAGAATAATAATGAAGGCCGTCTGAAAACTGCTTTCAGACGGCCTGATACTTTCAATTTCATATGATTGTCGGCAAATATCTGCCGATAATCGGTTAAAATGTCCCTCTTTTCTTTTTTGAAGTTTCCCCATGAATATCTTATCCGTAGAAAATGCTTCTTTTGCCGTCGGCCATGTCGCCTTGCTCGACAAAACTTCTTTTCAACTCGACAGCGGCGAGAAAATCGGTTTAATCGGCCGCAACGGTGCGGGTAAGTCTTCGTTTTTAAAAATTCTCGCCGGTGTGCAAAAGCTCGACGATGGGCAGATTATTGTTCAAAACAACCTCAAAATCGTTTATGTACCGCAGGAATCCTTTTTTGATAAGGACGCAACCGTATTTGATACCGTTGCCGAAGGATTGGGAGAAATTCGCAATTTATTGCGCCGTTATCATCATGTCAGCCATGAGTTGGAAAATGGTTCGAGTGAGGCTTTATTGAAAGAACTCAACGAATTACAACTCGAAATTGAAGCGAAGGACGGCTGGAAGCTGGATGCGGCAGTCAAGCAGACTTTGGGGGAACTCGGTTTGCCGGAAAACGAAAAAATCGGCAACCTATCCGGCGGTCAGAAAAAGCGTGTCGCTTTGGCGCAGGCTTGGGTGCAAAAGCCCGACGTATTGCTGCTGGACGAGCCGACCAACCATTTGGATATTGACGCAATTATTTGGCTGGAAAATCTGCTTAAAGCGTTTGAAGGCAGCTTGGTCGTGATTACCCACGACCGCCGTTTTCTGGACAACATCGCCACGCGCATCGTCGAACTAGACCGCGGCATTCTGCGCTCCTATCCTGGCTCGTTCTCCAAATACAGCGAGAAAAAAGCGCAAGAGTTGGCGGTTGAAGCAGAACACAACCGCCTCTTCGACAAATTTCATGCTCAGGAAGAAGCGTGGATACGTAAAGGCATCGAAGCGCGCCGTACCCGTAATGAAGGCCGCGTGCGCCGTTTGGAAGAACTGCGCCGCCAGCGCGCCGAACGCCGCAACGTACAAGGGCAGGTTAACTTTAAGCTCGACAGCGGCGAAAAAAGCGGCAAAATCATCGCCGAGCTGGAACACGCTTCGTTTGCCTATGGTGACAAAGTCATCATGGACAAATTCTCCGCCATCTTGCAGCGCGGCGACAAAATCGGCTTAATCGGTCCAAACGGCATCGGCAAAACCACCTTCCTCAAGCTGATTTTGGGCGAATTGCAGCCGACCTACGGCAGAATCCGTATCGGCAGTAAACAGGAAGTTGCTTATTTCGACCAGTTCCGCAGCGCGTTGAATGAAAACGACACTGTGTTTTACACGCTCGGACAGGGCAACGATTACGTTGAAGTCGGTGGTAAGAAAAAGCATGTGATGAGCTATTTGGAAGATTTCCTGTTCCATCCAGCTCGCGCACAAAGTCCCGTCTCATCGCTTTCCGGCGGTGAACGCAACCGCCTCCTGCTGGCAAAACTCTTCACCCGCCCCGCCAATATCCTGGTCTTGGACGAACCGACCAACGACTTGGACATTGATACCCAAGAGCTGCTTGAAGACCTACTGCGCGATTATCAAGGCACGGTATTCCTTGTCTCGCATGACCGTATGTTCTTGGATAATGTGATTACCCAAAGCATTGTTTTCGAAGGACAAGGCCGTCTGAAAGAATACATCGGCGGCTATCAGGACTATATCGACGCAAAATCGCGGGAAGAGAAAATTCAGACGGCCTCTGCGCCTAAAGCGGCTGCCGAGCCTGAAAAAATCAAACCTAAAGCCAACCGCACGGTCAAACTTTCCTACAAAGAACAGCGTGAACTCGATGCCCTGCCTGATGAAATCGCCGCTTTGGAAACCGAGCAGGCTGAAATCAATACCCAGCTTTCCGATCCTGAAATTTTCAAAGATTACGAAAAAGCAGGTGCATTGCAAAGCAGGGCTGAAGAAATCGAGATGTCGCTTTTGGAAAAGCTGGAACGCTGGGAATGGCTGGAAGCGAAACAAAATGGAGAAGCGGTTTAAATTGGGAGTTTTGTCCCAAAGTAGGGCAGATATTTTTCTAAATCATGCCGTCTGAACCCCGAATATTCAAAAACAAGGTCTACAACCAACATGAAAAAAGTCGAGAAAAACGTATTGGTGCTGCATAGCGCTAAGGAAATGTTTGAGCTGGTGGACAAAGTTGAGGACTATCCAAAATTTTTGCCGTGGTACAGCAAGACCGAAGTCATCGAACGTAAAGGCAATGAGCTAAAAGCGCGCCTGTTTATGGACTATATGCGCGTCAAGCAGTCATTTGCGACGCACAACCACAATATCCCGGGGCAGGAAATCCGCATGGATTTGCTCGAAGGGCCGTTTAAAACCCTGCGCGGCACTTGGAAATTTATCGACTTGGGCGATGATATGTGCAAAGTCGAATTCAGATTAGAATACGATTTCTCCAATGCCGTACTCTCTGCCATGATTTCCCCGGTATTCGGCCATCTCGCCGGCACGCTGGTGGATGCTTTTATTAAAGAGGCCGACCGCCGCTATGCTTGAGATTGAAATTGTTTACGGACTGGCCGATAGGCAAGTGTTGAAGGGTATGACCGTTGCCGAAGGAACAACCGTACGCGAAGCTGCCCGACAAAGCGGTTTGGAGATAGAGTTTCCGGAATTGGATTTACAGCAAGCGCCTTTGGGTATTTTCGGCAAGGCTGTGAAAGACGAAACAGCGTTGCGCGATGGCGATCGGATTGAGGTTTATCGCCCATTGTTGATTGATCCGAAAGAAGCGCGACGTAAACGCGCTGGGCAAGAATAAATCAAAGGCCGTCTGAAACTTTTTCAGACGGCCTGTCAAACTGAAAGAACAGTAATGAGCTTGAAAATTAAATTAATTGTCGGTTTGGGCAATCCAGGCCAAGAATACGAACAAACGCGCCACAATGTCGGCTTTTGGCTGTTGGACGAACTGGCATGGAAATGGAAAGTCAATTTTAAAGACGAAAAGAAATTTTACGGCGAAGTAGCGCGCGCCACTACGCCTGATGGTGATGTTTGGCTGCTCAAACCCATGACCTTTATGAACCGCTCCGGTCAGGCAGTAGCCGCTTTGGCTCAGTTTTACAAAATCAAGCCGGAGGAAATCTTGGTGGTTCATGACGAGCTGGATATTCCATGCGGCCGTATCAAATTCAAACTTGGCGGCGGCAACGGCGGACACAACGGCCTCAAAGACATTCAGGCTCGCTTGGGTACGCCTAATTTCTACCGCCTGCGCTTGGGTATTGATCATCCGGGCGACCGTAATCTGGTTGTCGGTTATGTGTTGAATAAACCGTCGGCGGAACACAGACAGCAAATTGATGATTCCATCGCCAAATCCCTGCAAGGATTGCCGGCCGTGTTGAATGGCGAATGGGAAGAAGCAACACGTTTTTTACACAGTAAGTAGCGTACCCAAACCAAACCAAACGGGCAGCCTTGCACATCATGTTCAGACGGCCTGAAAACAGGCAGTGTGATCTGACTAGTGATAAACGAATCAAAGAAACAGTAAATATGAACGAACTGACCAGTCTTATGCAGACCGAAGCCCCAGGCATTGTTGGCGAAACATTAGACTTCTGCCTTTACGAATGCAGTATTGAAGATGCCCCGGATGCAGAAGAAGTGGCACAATGGCGTGATATTTTGAAGGCGCGGGGTGGGAAATTTGTCCGCTTGGCAGATATCTGCCAAACATGGTTGGATGAAGAGGCCGATAAATGAAAGCCTTGCCGTTAAACAAATTTACTGTCGCTGCCTTGATTTGGTTTGCCGCCGCCATTTATGCCTTACTTTTCAAAGAGGGCGGCAATAGCGCTCCACCATTCCCTCATTTTGATAAAGTCGGCCATTTCGGGCTGTTCTTCGGTCAGGCATGGTTGTGTGCAAAAATATTTATTCAAGACAATAGGACTATTCCCTATAAAGGCATTCTGTTTGCCGCTTTATTGTTTGCCATAGGAAGCGAGCTGGCTCAGGCATTTCTGACTGCTACGCGCCAAGGTTCGATCGCGGACGGCATTGCCGATATGGCAGGTACGGCTGCGGCACTGTGGTTTGCAGAAAAAATAAAAGCAGCAAAAAGTTAGACATATTTAAAAAACTTAAAGGCCGTCTGAAATCCTGAGAAATAGGTTTCAAACGGCCTTTTGTTACTTGATGTATGAAGCGATCGTTGCTTTATACCAAATATTTAAAAATTAGAATTTTACGCGTACACCGGCAGATACTTCGTGGGATTGAATTTTGGTCTCTTCAAAATTGCCCCAATAGTTGTAGCGATAGCCAGCATCTAAAGCAACATTAGGCGTTACTTCGTAGCTTACACCAGCCAATGCACCAATACCCATTTTGGTTTTTCGTGAATGTTCTGTATAGTGAAAACCAGGGTCGGCTTCATCAGAATTTAATGAAACGCGATTAATACCTAAACGAGCACCAACGTAGGGCTTAACAGGTGTATTAGTATTGAAGTCATAGATTGCTGAAACGCCAATACTTTGAAATTTCAGTTTGTAATATAAGTGACTGTCATCCTCGTATTCACCTCTTTCAATAGATTTATGATGTGTATAGTCTGCTGCAACACGGAAGTCACCAAAATCATAACCAGCAGATAGACGAGGGCTAAAGCCTTTTGCTTTATCAGAGAATTCCTCTTCACCAGAGTTGTCTTTAATCTTAACAGTAGAATAACCAGCATCAGCTTGAACATAAAAACCTTTGGTTGCATCAGCCAATGCAAATGTAGGCAGGGAAAGAGCAATCAGTGTTACCAGAACTTTTTTCATTGTTTTGTCCTTAATGTAGGATTAGGAGTAGTGGATAATCGCCGGGGTTGGTCGTTCCCAACAATTATTCAGATTGTATTTTCTTGTCGTAAATTAAGCAAATCTAAAAATGTTTTAACTGTTGTAAAAAAGCACTTATAAAAAACACTGTAACAAGTCGTTTAAGAACAAACGGCCTTGCTCGGTCGGGCGGAACACGGTCGGATCTGATTCAAGCAGGCCTTTTTGTCTGGCGGTTTCGATTTGAGCCATGATTTTTGCAGTGGGGACGCCGGTACGTTCCTGCAACATTGCAGCAGGTACGCCATCGGTCAGGCGCAGGGCGTTCATCATGAACTCGAATGGAAGGTCTTCGGAAGCAACGGTTTTGTGCTCAACTGCTTCATGCGGATTGCCCTGCATAGCGGCAAGATAGTCGTTGGGATGGCGACGGCGGACAGTTCGCTCGATACGGTCGGGATAGGAAATTTTGCCGTGTGCGCCTGCACCTATGCCTAAGTAATCGCCAAACTGCCAGTAGTTCAAATTATGGCGGCACTGCATACCAGGTTTTGCAAAAGCCGATGTTTCGTAGTGGATAAAGCCTGCGCTTTCTAATGCACCGTGTACAGCATCTTCAATATCCAACGCCGCTTCATCTTGCGGTAATCCTTTTGGCGGCGTATGACCGAAAGGCGTGTTCGGTTCCATTGTCAGATGATATGCGCTGATATGCGATACGCCTGTTGCAATAGCGGTTTGCACATCGTTTAGGGCCGTCTGAACCGTTTGGTTTGGCAGGGCATACATCAAATCAATATTGACTTTATCAAATAATTTCAATGCAGTATCAATGGCTGTCAGTGCTTCTTTGCCGTTGTGAACGCGTCCCAATCGAGCAAGCATATCGTCGTTAAAACTTTGTACGCCGATAGACAGGCGCGTAATACCTGCGTCTTTAAATCCTTGAAACTTCTCAATTTCAAATGTGCCGGGGTTCGCTTCTAAAGTAATTTCCGCTTCGGGTTGCAAGCGCAACAGCGAACGCACGCCACTTAACAAACGGTCAATTGATTCCGCTTGAAACAGGCTGGGTGTGCCGCCGCCGAAGAATATCGTTTCTATCGGTCTGCCCCAAATATTGGGTAACTCAAGCTGCAAGTCGGTTAATAGGGCATCGATATAGGCTTCTTCCGGCAGGCCGTTTTTCAGGCTGTGGGAATTGAAGTCGCAATATGGACATTTTTTGATGCACCAAGGAATATGGATATAGAGTGATAAAGGAGGCAGGGCGGTTAGCTGGCCGGGGCGTTGGAAAGTGATTTGGGTCATGGTATGTGTTGAGGCTCAAGGCCATCTGAAATTTTTAGGCCGTTATTTTAACTGAAATGTCGGCCGGGAAAGTAATCAGTAGGAAATTTGCGCAGTCTAAGCGCTCAAAAAAGCTTCAATTTCTTCTTCTGATAATTTGGAATTGCAGACAAATTTTATTTTGCCTTGTGAGATGTTGAGTAATGCGGGAACAGTTTTGATGCCGTGTTGTTCACGAAAAGTCTTTAAAGCTGCTTTGTTGCTGCTGTCTGTAAAGCGGATAGTAAGCTGCTTGTTTAAGGAAACGGTAAATAGTTTTGCAACAAAACGGCGACAGTATGAACAGCTTGGTTTGCCTAAAAAGACGATAGCAGTTTCTTGACTATCAATGAGTTGCAGAAGTTCGTCAGGTGTGGTTGGGATGAAGGCAGCGACGTGTTTTGCAAAGGCTGCCAATTCTTCAGGCGAGGGTTTGGGCATGGGAATGAATGTGAGGTAGGCCGTCTGAAGGTTTCAGACGGCCTGTTATTGATTTATAAGGATTCGATTTTTCTTAACAATTCACGCAAAGCTTGGGCGCGGTGGCTTTCGGCATTTTTGATTTCAGGATCAAGCTCGGCAGCGGTGCAACCGTGTTCGGCCAGATAGAAATGCGGGTCGTAGCCGAAGCCGTTTGTGCCGGCTGCTTCTGCCTGCCATTGTCCGCGCCAGATGCCTTCGGCGATAATGGGTTGCGGGTCGTTTTCGTGGCGGACGAGGACGAGTACGCAGACGTAGTAGCAGCTTTTATCGTCTTTATCGGCAAGATCGGCAGAGAGTTTGGCGTTGTTTGCGGCATCGGATTTAGGGTTTTCGCCTGCATAACGTGCGGAGAAAATGCCGGGTGCGCCGTTTAAGGCGTTGGTGCAGATGCCGGAGTCGTCGGCAAGTGCCGGTAAGCCGCTGTATTTGGCGGCATGACGTGCTTTAGCCAGGGCATTTTCAACAAAGGTATGGTACGGTTCGGGACATTCGGGCGTATTGAACTGCGATTGCGGCAGGACTTCGATGTTTAAGTCGGCAAAGAGGCGGGAAAATTCTTTGAGTTTGCCTGCGTTGCCACTGGCAAGGACGATTTTTTCAAACATGGTTTTTCCTTAATGGTTTTCGGTTTGCTGCATACGAGCAATTTGTGCGCGTGCTTTGTGGCGGATGTAAAGGGCAAGGCTGCCGATTTGGGCAAAAACGGCGGCAAAGGCAAACAGAAAGGTGGCAACGGCAAATTGTTTGCTGTGAATGCTTAGAAGATAAGCGCCCAACAGAATCAGTACGATAAACATCAGGGTAAACAGGGCGGTCAGGAGCAGATAGGCTTTTTGTCGGGTCATGGCAGCTTGGGTAAGGGGGAAAAATGTTCTGATTATAACGTCAGATTGGGAATTTGAAACCATGCCGGATTCGTTAAAAAGGCCGTCTGAATATTTCAGACGGCCTTAATTTGAATAACTGATTAACGCAATTCTGTGTGCAGGCGGCTCAACAATGTGGAGGCATCGCTGCCTTTGTATGGGCTGCCGTCTTTGTTCAACAGATGGAGGCGTGCGCCATTGTTGATAGGCTCAACATACACGATGATTTCAGGGTACGTTTTTGGCGCTTCTGCTTTGCCTTTGCCAAATACGCGTTTGAACAGGCCCGGTTTTTTATTGGCAACTGCTTCGCCTTCGGTTGGCGCTTGTTGAACCAAGAAGGCGCGGCGTTCGGCATTTTGACCGATAACAGTCAGGCCGATGCGGTCAAGCGCAAGGGCGGTACGGCGCCAGTTGCGGCCGTAATCGCCTGCCAGCAACAGAGTGCCATTGTCCACACGCGCCAATTCAGAAGCATTGCTGCGGGCGGCAACGCTTTGGGTCAGAGCTTGTTCGGCTTGCTGACCGTCAACGCCCAAATATTGCATAAAGCGGGCGAGGAATGCGGCTTCGAGGTTAGGGTCGCTCTCGCTTGGCTGCCACATCGTAGTGTCTTTTTTACGGTCGGCATAAACTTCTTTCATGCCTTTGTGGGCGAAGAAGATGTCGGTCGAACCGTTTTTACCTTGTTCGATGCGGATGATGAACTTGTCGCGTTCGCTGGTAGAGTAGATGCCGCCCAAGCCGACTTTATCCAGCAGACGGCGCAGGCTGTCTTGAGGGATTTTGGCTCGGTTTTCAGCCCACTCGGTTTCCATTTGGCCGATGGCCGGTTCTTCAGATTTGATGTCGAAACCGTTTTCTTGCCAGAACACTTTCAGCAAAGGCCAAATTTCGCGAGGCGATTTGCCTTCGACAACCAACCAGCGTTGGTTGCCGTCACGCTCAAGGCGTACGCCTTTAACGGATTTCAAGACTTCTGCATTTGCAGGCTGCTGTACGGCTTGGGTGCGGCGTTTGTTGAAATCGCTGGCGCGGACGGCGCCGCTGCCTGCCGGTAATTGATAGAGGTTGCCTTGGTCTGGGTTGTTCAAATCAGGTGGTACTTCCAGTTTGACTAGGCGGTGAGATTGACTTTGATAGTCGAGTTTGGGTTGTTCTTTTTTGCTGCCGGAACAGGCAGTCATGCTAATCAGGGCGAGGGCTACTACGATGGGTTTAATATAGGTCATCTTGTTTTCCTGTGGATGGAGTTCTTAACAGGGAGGCCGTCTGAAAAAGGGTGTTTGGGATTCAGACGGCCTTATTTCCGGATCAGATTTGTCCTGATTTTTCCAGAGCGGCTCGGACTTTGGCTTGACCGGCTTCGGTCAGTGCTACCAAAGGCAGGCGAACATGGGGTTCGCATTTGCCCAATAAGCTCAGGCCCCATTTGGGCGCGGCCGGGCTGGGCTCGCAGAACATGGTGTTATAAATTGGGATAAGTTGCTCGTTTAGACGACGGGCGGTCGCAATATCGCCCTCAAGGGCGGCTCGGCACATATCGGCAAAGAGTTTCGGTGCAACGTTGGCTGCAACGGTTACCACGCCATGACCGCCACACAGCATGAAAGGCAGGCCGGTAGGGTCATCGCCGGAGAATACTGCAAAACCTTCAGGAACGCTGTTGATCAATTCGATGTTGTTACCGATATTGCCGCTGGCTTCTTTCACGCCGACGATATTCGGAATCTCGGCCAAACGCAAAATAGTGTCGTTGCTCATGCTGACGACGGTACGGCCGGGAACATTATAGATAACCATCGGAATCGAAGTGGCTTCGGCGATGGCTTTGAAATGTTGGTAAATGCCTTCTTGCGAAGGTTTGTTGTAGTAGGGAACAACAGATAAGGTGTAGTCCGCACCGGCTTGCTCGGCGGCTTTGGAAAGGGCGATGGCTTCGACAGTATTGTTGGCGCCTGTACCGGCGATAACGGGAACGCGCTTGTTGACGTGTTTGACAGTGGCTTCAATAACGGCCAAATGTTCTTCGACAGGCAGGGTGGCTGACTCGCCGGTGGTGCCGACTGCGACGATACCGTCGGTGCCGTTTTCAATGTGCCAGTCGATTAAGTCGTGAAGTTGTTCGTAGTTGATGCTGCCGTCTTGATTCATCGGAGTAATCAGGGCAACCAGACTGCCTTTTAACATACGGAAACCTTTAATTTTATGGTGTGGGTGAATTATGCAGTGGATTGTAGCTTACTTTGTTGTTTGTGTGAAACATATCCGCTATGAGGCTTTGCTGTTTAATGGTGACTTGTCATTATCTTAATGAATAATACATTTTTAAATCATTGGTTTGTTTGTTTTTAGGTAGAAAAATGATGTCAAGAATTAAAATGTGTTAAGGCGGTTTGAGGCCGTCTGAAAACGGCTGGGCGGAACTTTCAGACGGCCTGATGGTTTTGAATTTGCTGATACATTTCAAATTGGTTAAAATACGCATCTTAATATTTTTTAACGATTCTTGAGAGAAGGTTCAACATGGCCGGAATGACTGAAAAACAGGCGGAATCGCTTGATTTGGTTTATGGTTTGGAAGACAAGCCGCCGTTTGGGAATGCGTTGTTGAGTGCGGTTACGCACCTTCTGGCGATTTTTGTCCCGATGATTACTCCGGCATTGATTGTCGGCGGGGCGTTGGAGCTGCCGGTTGAAATGACGGCTTATTTGGTGTCGATGGCGATGGTGGCTTCAGGTGTCGGCACTTATTTGCAGGTTAACCGTTTCGGGCCGGTCGGTTCGGGTATGTTGTCGATTCAGTCGGTCAACTTCTCTTTTGTTACCGTGATGATTGCGCTCGGTACCGGTATGAAAGAGGGCGGCTTGACTAAAGATGTGATGATTTCAACGCTCTTGGGCGTGTCCTTTGTTGGCGCGTTTTTGGTGTGCTTCTCCGCTTGGCTTTTGCCTTATCTGAAAAAAGTGATTACGCCGACTGTAAGCGGCGTGGTCGTCATGTTGATCGGCTTGAGCTTGGTGCATGTCGGCATTACTGACTTTGGCGGCGGCTTCGGTGCGAAAGCAGACGGTACGTTCGGTTCGATGGAAAACTTAGGTCTGGCATCGCTGGTGTTGCTGATTGTATTGGTTTTCAACTGCTTGAAAAACCCATTGCTGCGTATGAGCGGCATCGCGGTGGGTTTGATTGTCGGTTATATTGTTGCGCTGTTTTTGGGCAAAGTAGATTTTTCCGCCCTGCAAAACCTGCCGCTGATTACCCTGCCTGTTCCGTTTAAATATGGTTTCGCATTTGATTGGCACGCGTTTATCGTTGCCGGTGCGATTTTCCTGTTGAGCGTATTTGAAGCAGTGGGCGATTTGACGGCGACTGCGATGGTCTCCGAGCAGCCGATTGAGGGTGAGGAATACACCAAACGTCTGCGCGGTGGCGTATTGGCAGATGGTTTGGTTTCTGTAATTGCGACTGCGTTGGGCTCTTTGCCTTTAACCACGTTTGCGCAAAATAACGGCGTGATTCAAATGACCGGCGTGGCTTCGCGTCATGTGGGCAAATATATTGCGGCGATTTTGGTATTGTTGGGTTTGTTCCCCGTCATCGGCCGCGCGTTTACTACGATTCCGAGTCCTGTTTTGGGTGGCGCGATGGTGTTGATGTTTGGCCTGATTGCGATTGCCGGCGTGCGGATTTTGGTCAGCCACGGTATTCGCCGTCGTGAAGCAGTTATCGCGGCGACTTCTGTCGGTTTGGGTTTGGGCGTGGCATTTGAGCCGGAAGTGTTCAAAAACCTGCCGGTATTGTTCCAAAACTCAATTTCCGCAGGCGGTATTATGGCAGTATTGTTGAACTTGGTTTTGCCGGAGGATAAAACCGATAAAGCGGTTAAGGTGGAAACCGATAGTTTGGAGCACTAAGCAAGCTTTATTCAAAGGCCGTCTGAAGTTTCAGACGGCCTTTTGGTTTTCGGCTATAATATTGTTTTTATTTGTTATCCGAGTGGTTCGGATAGCCCTACCCGGAAAGGTTTTATATGACGGTTTATTCACTTTTTATCACTTGTCCTCGCGGTTTGGAAGCGCCTTTGACGCAAGAACTCGAAAGCATGGCATGTCAGGATATACGTGCTGTTGACGGCGGTGTGGCATGTAAAGGCACGATGGAGCAGGTGTATTGCATCAACCTGCATTCGCGCGTTGCCAGCCGTGTTTTACTGCGTTTGACTAAAGGCGGTTATCGCAACGAACACGATATCTACAAACTCGCACGAAATCTGCATTGGACGGGTTGGTTTAAGCTGGAGCAGACCTTTAAAGTCAAAGTCGAAGGCAAGCGCGCCAATGTGAAAAGCTTGGATTTTGTCGGTTTGAAAATCAAAGATGCCGTCTGCGATGCATTCCGCGATATTTATGATGCGCGTCCGAGCGTGGGTAAAATCAACCCCGATATCCGCATTCATGCCTTTATCGATGAGCGCAACGTGGAAATCTTTATCGATACTTCCGGCGAAGCACTCTTCAAACGCGGCTATCGTCAGGATACCGGCGAAGCGCCATTGAGAGAGAACTTGGCGGCAGGTTTGCTGCTTTTGGCAGGCTATGACGGTACGCAGCCTTTCCAAGACCCGTTTTGCGGCAGTGGCACGATTGCCATTGAGGCAGCATGGATTGCGACACACCGTGCGCCGGGCTTGATGCGTCGTTTCGGTTTTGAAAAACTGCAAAACTTCGACAAAGAAAAATGGCAAGCCCTGCGCCGTGAGGCTGAAAAACAAATCAAACCGGCCGCCGCGCCAATTTCCGGCAGCGACAACGACCGTTATATGATTCGTGCCGCATTGGCCAATGCCCAAGCCGCCGAAGTGGATAATTTCATCCGCTTTGACGTGCAAGATGCGCAGGCTGCGCGACCGAACGGCGAACACGGCATTATGATTTCCAATCCGCCTTATGGCGTGCGCCTTGCGGAGGTTCAGGCTTTGCAGGCGCTTTATCCGCAACTGGGCACATGGTTGAAACAACACTACGCAGGCTGGCTGGTTGGAATGTTTACCGGCGATCGCGATATGCCGAAATTTATGCGCCTTTCTCCGAAGCGTAAAATTCCGCTGTTTAATGGTAACTTGGATTGCCGATTGTTTTTGATGGATATGGTTAAAGGCTCGAATCGGGGGTAAAACCTGAAATTAAGGCCGTCTGAAAGATGATTTCAGACGGCCTTTTTTTGATTTGTTAAAACCGTCTTTGTTATAACGGAGTTTGCTTTTCTTTTTTTATATTAATGCACTGAAATTGTTTTCAGACGGCCTTTATCAAGGGAGCCGTGTAGATGTAATTATTGAAATTTACAATCTATCAAATTATAAAAACCTATTACAAAATAAAGATGGATTGTTAAATAAAATACCATATCTAGTAGTATTGTGTTTTAATTCACACCATATCTTGTGTTTTATGGCATTGCAATGAGCGGTTTGAAATTCACAATCGAGCAAATTGTATGGCAGGAAGTGCCGGGCGAAGTATCGTTGGCGTTTCTGTTTTCAGGCTGTCCGTTGCGTTGCAAAGGCTGTCACAGTGCCGATACATGGAAAGAGGGCATCGGCACGGAATTGACCGAGGATTATTTGAAAGGCCGTCTGAAACGCTATCGCGGATTAATCAGCTGCGTGTTGTTTATGGGCGGAGAATGGCAGCCGGAAGCTTTGCAGAAAATGCTGGCTATTGTTGCCGAGGAAGGTTTGAAAGCCTGTTTGTACACCGGCCTGGAGCGTGAAGAGCTGGAGGCGGTTTCAGACGGCATCCTGCCTTATCTGACGTATCTGAAAACCGGCCGCTGGCAGATGGAGCTGGGCGGCTTGGACAGCCCGACCACCAATCAGAAGTTTATTGATTTGCGTACGGGCGAAGTGTTGAACCGATTGTTTATCAAAGACAAACCTACGCCTAAAGTTTTTCCAGTGGCTTCAATTTAGCTTAATGCTGTATTGCACTGATTTAAATTGAATTTATTGTATTCGCTGACAGCGATGTTTCAGACGGCCTGACCGTCATTGCTTGATAAATCATCCAAACCATACAGGAGAATTAACATGATTCGGCTGCATCCCGAACAGTTAAACGGAAAACTACAATTCATGCGCGACTACATCAGCGCGCAAAACGCGGCGGACGGCTCGAAAATGGACGCCAACGCCAACGTAACGCAAAAAAACATCGCCACGATGGAAGCGGAAATCATGAAAGACTTTTTCGTGCAGATTAACCGCGCCCAAGTGTCGCGCAAGATCGCCGAAATTTTCGACCAATCTGTTGCCGCCGAATACATCCGCCAGATTGAGGCGCATGAGATTTATGTGCACGACGAAACCAGCCTCAAGCCTTATTGTGTGTCGGTTACGCTGTATCCCTTCCTGCTCGACGGCTTAAGCAAACTCGGCGGAGAATCCAAGGCGCCGCAGCATCTGGCTTCGTTTTGCGGTTCGTTTATCAACCTAGTGTTTGCCATCAGCGCGCAGTTTGCCGGCGCGGTGGCGACAGTGGAATTTCTGACTTATTTCGACTACTTCGCCCGCAAAGACTACGGCGACGATTATTTGGAAACCCACGGCAAAGAAATCGCCAACCATATGCAGCAGGTGGTGTACAGCATCAACCAGCCTGCCGCCGCACGCGGTTATCAAAGCGTATTCTGGAATATTTCCGTTTACGATCAATACTATTTTGACGCGATGTTCGGCGATTTCGTCTTCCCCGATTTCAGCAAACCGGTTTGGCCGAGCGTGGCGAAGCTGCAAAACTTCTTCCTTAAATGGTTTAATCAAGAGCGCACCAAAGCCGTTTTGACCTTCCCCGTCGTGACCGCTGCGATGCTGACCGACGGCGGCAAATGCAAAGACACCGTGTTCGCCGACGAAATGGCGAAAGAATTGGCGGAAGGCAATTCCTTCTTCGTCTATCTTTCCGACAACCCCGACTCCTTGGCTTCCTGCTGCCGCCTGCGTAACGCCATCGAAGACCGAACCTTCAGCTACACCCTCGGCGCGGGCGGCGTGGCGACCGGTTCCATCAACGTCATCACCATCAATATGAACCGATTGGAACAAGACGGGCGCGACCTTGCCGCCGAAGTGGCCAAAATCCACAAATACCAATACGCCTACCGCAAACTTATGGAAGAATACCAAGCCGCCGGAATGCTGCCCGTTTATGATGCAGGCTTCATTACGTTGGACAAACAGTTCCTCACCATCGGCATCAACGGCATGGCGGAAGCCGCCGAATCGCAAGGCATCAAAGTCGGTTACAACGACGACTACATCAACTTCGTCCAAGGCCGTCTGAAAACCATATTTGAAGCCAACCAAGCCGCTAGCAAGCATTACGGCGTGAAGTTCAACACCGAGTTTGTCCCCGCCGAAAACCTCGGCGTGAAAAACGCCAAATGGGACAAAGCCGACGGTTACAAAGTCAGCCGCGAATGCTACAACTCCTATTTCTACGTCGTCGAAGACGAAGAAATCAACGCGCTCGACAAATTCCTGCTGCACGGCAAAGAACTGGTGGACTGGCTCGACGGCGGCTCCGCGCTGCACCTGAACCTAGACGAAGCCCTGCCCGAATCCGGCTACCGCTCGCTGCTGGACATCGCCGCGCAAACCGGCTGCAACTACTTCTGCGTGAACGTGCGCATCACCATCTGCAACGAATGCGGCCACATCGACAAACGCACCCTGCACGCCTGTTCTGCTTGCGGCAGCCACGATATTGACTACGGCACTCGAGTGATCGGTTATCTGAAGCGCGTATCCGCCTTCTCAAGCGGTCGTCGCAAAGAGCACGCACTCAGACATTATCACCGTAAAGCGGCGTAATCATTGAAAAAAGGATTACTTAAAAAAGCAAAGGCCGTCTGAAATTTCAGACGGCCTTTAGTATTAGTATGTTTAGATAGACTGACTCTTTCAATGATATGATTTTAATTAAACAACAATGCTTGATACTTTAATATTTTGAAGTTCCGTCTGATTCGCAGGTAGGGTGTGTGGCGCAGCCACGCACGCGGTCGGTAGTTTTTTATAGCATTCACTCTCCGAAACTCATTACCGCTGTTTCTTTTGTGCCACCCCAATCTAACGGCAGCCATCCGTCCCTCACATAACGGTGAAACGACGAAAACGGCCAATCGCGGACATTGGCGCACAATCCATGTTTGACGGGATTGAAATGGATGTAGTCCGCGCAACGTTGCAAATCCGTTTCGTCGCGCACGGTGTGCTCATAAAAACGCCGTTGCCAAATACCGCGTTCGTGCCGCCGCTGTTTGCTGGCAGACAGGTTTTCGGCACGAGGGAAGTGTGTGGAGAATTTGGTTTTAATCAGCCGCCAGCGCAGGGAATAATCCGCATCATCGGGCGGCAGCGTCCAAATGGCGTGAATATGGTTCGGCAGTACGCATACGGCGACGGTTTCAAAGGGATATTGTTTTTGCACATCCATATAGGCCGCACGCAATAAACCGATATGTTCAATAAGCAGGCGCGCTTTGGGATCGGCGAGTTTGACGGTGAAAAAGAATGTACCGCCGGCAATGAAGTTTCTGCGATAACGCGCCATAGGATTTTTGTTTGTGGTTTGGATGTTGGAGAAGGAATGATTTGTTGTTTAAGGTTTTAACTTTGTTGAAACTGACGTTTTCAGACGACATTGGAGGCCGTCTGAAAGCGCTAGCTTCAACGAAGTTAAAAGTTGAAACGGCAAACCGTCAATCAAGCAACCGCGTGCGTGCGTACCGCACACACCCTACGCGTTGGTTTTTAAGTTCCGAGTAATTCATAGGTAGGGTGTGTGCGGTACGCACGCACGCGGTCAGTTGGGTATGCAGGCTACGGCTTGCTTTTTTCAAACAACTTCCGTATCTGGGACATCATATATTGTTTCAGTAATTTCACTTAATAATCTATGATCTAATAATATTTGTATTATTGTTTTAACAGTTTCGCTGCATATTATAAGTTTGCCACCATCATCAAAATTTAGACCAAAATCTCTATTTGAACTAATTTCTTGTACTTTTTCTAAGAAATTAGGTTTTGAATATAATGCCTTATCTTGTATAACTGTCATCCTGCGTAATTGTATCGAATTACTACCAACATAATTTTTTAAAGGTTCAATATCAACAAAAATATCTATGAATGATGGATCTATTAATAAGCTATCAAAATTCCTTTGGTAGCTTTTTTTATCTGAAGTTGTACTTTCATATGCACGCTTCGATTTTATAAAAATGACCTCATTAATGCAGTAAAAATCAAAATAGTCATCAAAAGAGAAGGTTTCTTCAGGTGTTGCGGATAATTCTCCATTTTGGAAAATAGCATTAATAAAAGAATTACGAATTTTAGGTTTCCATGTTGGAGCAGTTTTTCTAATTGCATAAACCACTTGGCTATCAAATTGAAATTTAACTAAATAACCAATAGCTCCTTTCAGATGCTTTAGTTTAGCATCAATATTCTCAGTCGCGGGCTGGTTAACTACATTTAATAATGCAGTCAAGCCTTCACTTTCTGATAAAGAGTGAGTTAGACAACTATTTTCATTATTTTGAGATAATGGTTGATAAGAAAGATGTTCTGTTGTCAATGTTACATCTTTACTTGCTGCATCTCGAAAAAGCTGTTCTATGGCAGGATCAGTTTTCACATGCCATCCACGGAATTTAGCAGATGATTGACTCTTCTTAAATACCCATAATTGAACATTAGATTCTTGATAGTTAAATGATTTCCATAGGTCAAACTCAGTCATTCTCATTGTCTCCTTTTATTACATAAATACTTTGAATTTTCTCACAAGAATAAATTTTATTGGAAGTTAATTTAATTTTGCTTAATATTTTAGTAGAGATATTATGTTTATCTATGCAGATATTAGCATCATATAAATTCCATCCAAAAATTAATAGTATTGGATTCATAATAATTTGCTGAGACTTATAAGTAAGTAAAAACAACCATGCAAGAAAAATAATCAAACCAACTATTTTCCCAATTGACTCATAATCAACTCCCATAAAAGAAACTATATATGGAAAACTATAATTAATCAGCTCTGTTGGAATTGGTTTGGCTTCTCTAATTTTAATTTGATATACATACTTGACTTTTTAAATATAGAAAAAGTCAATATAAGGCATCCCCCTGTAATCATGAATATTAGCAGAGAAGTCCAAGGATTGTGAAATTCAGGTAAATGACATTTATCTAAATTAATGCATATATTCGAGTCCCAAGAAGATATTTTAATGTCTTGAATTGCTAAAATAATTGCTAAAGGAAAATAGGAACCTAGAAAAACTAGTAATGCCGGTATTAGTTTAAACTGCATTATCTTCTCCTTTATTTCTTATTAACTATAGAGATACCCAATGACGAATTGAATGTGATTTTTTGATATTCTATGTTTTAACTATAAGCTATTTTTCAAATACTTCCCAGTATAACTTCCCTTAACCTTAGCAACAATCTCAGGGCTGCCTTCCGCAATAATCCTCCCCCCGCCATCGCCGCCTTCAGGCCCTAAATCCACAATCCAATCCGCGGTTTTAATCACGTCCAAATTGTGCTCGATAATCACAATCGAGTTGCCTTTGCCTTTCAGACGACCTATGACTTCCAGCAGCAGGGCGATGTCGGCGAAGTGCAGGCCGGTGGTGGGTTCGTCGAGGATATAGAGCGTTCTGCCGGTGTCGCGTTTGGAGAGTTCCAAGGCGAGTTTGACGCGCTGGGCTTCGCCGCCGGAGAGGGTGGTGGCGGACTGGCCGAGGCGGATGTAGCCGAGGCCTACGTCCATCAGGGTTTGCAGTTTGCGCGATACGGTGGGGACGGCATCGAAAAATTCGCGGGCTTCTTCGACGGTCATGTCGAGGACTTGGCTGATGTTTTTGCCTTTGTATTGGATTTCGAGGGTTTCGCGGTTGTAGCGTTTGCCATGGCAGACTTCGCAGGGGACATACACGTCGGGCAGGAAGTGCATTTCGACTTTGATCACGCCGTCGCCTTGGCAGGCTTCGCAGCGACCGCCTTTGACGTTGAAGGAGAATCTGCCGACGTTGTAGCCGCGTTCGCGCGAGAGGGGTACGCCGGTGAAGAGTTCACGGATGGGGGTGAACAGGCCGGTGTAGGTGGCGGGGTTGGAGCGCGGGGTGCGGCCGATGGGGGATTGGTCGACGTTGATGACTTTGTCGAGGTGTTCGAGGCCCTGAATATCGTCGTATGGGGCGGGTTCTTCTTGGGCGCGGTTGAGTTCGCGGGCGGTGATTTTGGCGAGAGTGTCGTTAATCAGGGTGGATTTGCCGCTGCCGGATACGCCGGTGATGCAGGTAATCAACCCGAGCGGCAGTTCGAGGGTAACGTTTTTGAGGTTGTTACCGTGCGCGCCTTTGAGGACGAGCATTCGGTCGGGATTGACGGGCGTGCGTTCAGACGGCACAGCAATGGATTTTTTACCGCTGAGGTATTGTCCGGTAATGGATTGCTCGCATTTGGCGACGTTTTCGGGCGTGTCGGCAATCAGTACGTTGCCGCCGTGTTCGCCTGCGCCGGGGCCCATATCGACGACGAAATCGGCTTCGCGGATGGCGTCTTCGTCGTGTTCGACCACAATCACGCTGTTGCCCAAATCGCGCAGGCGTTTGAGGGTGGCGAGCAGGCGGTCGTTGTCGCGCTGGTGCAGACCGATAGAGGGTTCGTCCAATACGTACATCACGCCGGTCAGGCCGCTGCCGATTTGGCTGGCGAGGCGGATGCGCTGGGCTTCGCCGCCGGAAAGGGTTTCGGCGGAGCGGCTCAAGTTCAGGTAATCCAGCCCGACGTTAATCAGGAAGCCAAGGCGTTCGGTGATTTCTTTGAGGATTTTTTCGGCGATTTGTTTTTTGTTGCCGTCCAAATCCAGCGTTTCAAAAAATTGGTGGGTTTTGGTCAGCGGCCAGGCGGAGACTTCGTGCAATGGTTCGCCGCTGACGTAAACGTAGCGCGCTTCTTTGCGCAAACGTGCGCCGCCGCAGCTTGGGCAGGCACGGTGGTTTTGGTATTCGCGTAGTTTTTCGCGCACGGTTTCGCTGTCGGTTTCTCGGTAGCGGCGTTCGAGATTGGGGATGATGCCTTCGAAGGCGTGGCTGCGGTTGAAGGTGGTGCCGCGTTCGGACAGGTAAGTAAAATCAATGACTTCTTTGCCCGAGCCGTGCAAGACAACTTTTCTGACTTTTTCAGGCAGTGTTTCCCAAGCAGCCTGCACATCGAAACCATAATGCCGCGCCAGCGACTGAATCATTTGGAAATAGAACTGGTTGCGCTTGTCCCAGCCGTCAATCGCGCCTGCGGCTAAGGATAATTCGGGATGCGCGACCACTTTTTCAGGATCAAAGAAGTTGGTATTGCCCAAGCCGTCGCAAGTTGGGCAGGAGCCCATCGGGTTGTTGAAGGAAAACAGGCGCGGCTCTAATTCGGGCAGACTGTACGAACATACGGGGCAGGCAAAACGCGCGGAGAACCAATGCTCTTCGCCGCTGTCCATTTCCATCGCCAACGCGCGCTCGTTGCCGTGGCGTAGCGCGGTTTCAAAACTTTCTGCCAGCCGCTGCTTGATGTCCGCCTTCACTTTCACGCGGTCGATGACGACGTCGATGTTGTGTTTAATGTTTTTTTCCAGCTTCGGTACTTCGTCAAGCTGATAGACCTCGCCGTCCACGCGTACACGCGCAAAGCCTTGCGCCTGCAAGTCGGCAAAGAAATCGACAAACTCGCCCTTACGCTCACGCACCGCCGGCGCCAGAATCATCACGCGCGTGTCTTCCGGCAGCTTCAAGACGGCATCGACCATCTGAGATACGGTTTGGCTCGACAGCGGCAGCTTGTGTTCGGGGCAGTAGGGTGTGCCGACGCGTGCGTACAAAAGGCGCAAATAGTCGTGAATTTCCGTTACCGTGCCGACGGTGGAACGCGGGTTGTGGCTGGTGGATTTCTGCTCGATGGAAATTGCAGGCGACAAGCCTTCAATCAAATCGACATCGGGTTTGTCCATCATCTGTAAGAACTGACGGGCATAGGCGGAAAGGCTCTCAACATAACGGCGTTGGCCTTCGGCATATAAAGTATCAAACGCCAGCGACGATTTGCCGCTGCCTGACAATCCTGTTACCACCACGAGTTTGTGGCGCGGAATGTCCAAATCGACATTTTTTAAATTATGTGTACGCGCGCCGCGGATGCGGATGGTGTCATTATCGTGTGAATATTTGGGATGATGGTTGCACATATTGTCAGGCCGTCTGAAAAATAAAATAAACGGCTATTGTAGCACTTTTCAAATGACAGACTGGATAGATAAAGCATTTGATATAAAAGAAACAAAGAGGCCGTCTGAAAATATGTTTTCAGACGGCCTTGATATAGATGGATCAGCTTATCAGTCAATTTTGCGGAGAATTTCGCGCAGGGCTCTTTGCCAGTCGGACGGTTTGATACCAAACTCGGTCTCTAGGCGTGAGCAATCCATAATGCTGTATGCCGGACGCGGAGCGGGCAGGGGGTATTGTTCGGTGGTAATCGCGTTCAGTTCCGGAATGCGGAAGCTGTCGTCTAATTGGTGGGCCGTCTGAAAGATGGCTTTGGTAAATTCGTACCATGTTGCCGATTTGTTGCCACAGTAATGGAAGATGCCGCGTGGGGAAGTGGGCTGTTGCAGTAAACTGATGATGGCGTGAGCCAAGTCGCCTGCATAAGTCGGGCAGCCGGTTTGGTCGTGAACAATGGAGAGGGAATCACGTTCTTTGGCAAGGCGCAGCATGGTTTTGACGAAATTGCTGCCGTATTCGCTAAACAGCCATGAAGTACGGACGATTGTACTTTCCGGATGCGCGGCTAAAGCCAAAAGTTCGCCTGCTACTTTGGATTGACCGTAAGTGCTGCGCGGATTGGTATAGTCGGTTTCGCGGTAAGGGCGTTTGCCTTCGCCGTCGAATACATAATCAGTGGAAATATGGATAAAGCGGGCGTGTGCGGCGCGGGCGGCTGCGGCCAGGTTGTGAACAGCAGTTGCGTTGACGGCAAAAGCAGCCTCTGCGTTTTCTTCTGCTTTATCGACGGCAGTGTAAGCTGCGGCATTAACGATGGCATCTGGTTGGAAGTTTTTAATCATATGATGCACGGCTTCGGTATCGGTAATGTCCAGCGAAGTAGAGTCGGTAGCAATCAGTTCCCAATCTTCGGGCAGGCGGTCGCGCAGACAACGGGCAAGCTGACCTTTGGCTCCGGTCAATAAAGTACGCATGGTTGAGTATCTCCTCTGATAGCTGTTAAATAGGTATTCGTGTCATTATAGTGTAAATACGACAAATTCACATTATTGGCGTAGAACAAAATGCAGAGGCGGCTGTATTTGGGCAAATTATCGATATTATCTATCCATAATAATAACCATTTATTGGTATTATGTTTGTTTACTATAACTAGAGTTAAAGTTCAGCTTTTAATAAGATAGATAAAGGATCTATGCTGTTTGAGAGAATGTGAATCAATGTTAATGTTTTTATTGTTGCTAGGATAATGGAATTTAAAAACAGGCGAAACTCCGTCCTTTTATCGGCAAATTCTACCGTTTGATATTTTTGAGTAAATATTTTGCAAAATATTACTAAAATAATAATTGAGCAAGGGCGGAATTTGCTCGTTCCGTCAGCTCAATATCTTTATTAACTATTTTGGGAGTAATTATTATGGCATACTGTTACGGGGGGTATTATGCTAGACCCCTGGTTAGTTCTTACTGCGCTCCTGCGCCTAAGGCTTCCTTCTCATCTTACTACTGCGCTCCTGCAGCAAAATCTTCTGTTTCTATCGGCAGCATCGCTAGCATTGCCAGCGTCGGCGTGTCAGTAGTTAATGCGGTAACTGGTTTGGTTTCTGCTATTGCGGCTTTCTGCCCACCAGCAAAAACCACCGTTTACAAATGTGTTCCGGTTTGCCCACCTTACAACTGTGATCCAATCAAACCGACACCACCACAACCAAAACCACGACCTCAGCCTAAACCTCAACCTAAACCTGAGCCTAAACCTGAGCCACAACCAGAACCGCAACCAGAACCAAAACCTCAACCAAAACCTGAGCCTAAGCCAGAACCAAAACCTGAGCCTAAGCCAGAACCAAAACCTGAGCCTAAACCAGAACCAAAACCTGAGCCAAAACCTGAGCCTAAGCCAGAGCCAGACTGCAAAGACTGTGTTGACGATCATAACCAAAACAACTCATACGGTCACGAAGATAAAAACCCAGGTAATGTCATCCGTGCTGAAGACTGCAAAGACGGCAACGTTATCCGCGGTACTGATGCTAAAGATACCATTTATGGTACTGCTTGCGAAGACATCATCTACGGTGGCAACGGCACAGACGTAATCTACGCCGGTGCTGGTAACGACACCATTTACGGTGATGCCGACGGTGACTCTCTGTACGGTGAAGAAGGTAAAGACTACCTGCAAGGTGGTGCCGGTAACGACTACCTGAACGGTGGTTCAGGTGCTGACATCATGCGCGGTGGCGACGGTAACGATGTTTATTTCGTTGACAATGCCAACGACCAAGTTATCGAGTACGGCAATGCACAAGCCGGTATCGATACTGTTCGTACCGTTATTGACTACACCCTGACCGATCACGTTGAAAACCTGTTCTTGCAAGGTATGCAAAACCTGAACGGTACCGGTAACTCTTTGAACAACAACATCGAAGGTAACGGCGGCAACAACCATCTGTACGGTTTGGCCGGCGACGACTGCCTGGTTGGCAAAGACGGTAACGACTACCTCGACGGTGGTGTCGGCAACGACATCCTGATCGGTGGTACCGGTAACGACACTTACTTCTTCGACAAAGGTTACGGTCATGATACTATCCGTGAAGAAAGCGGTAATGACACCCTGTTGTTCGGTAAAGGCGTTGCAGCTTCTGACGTATTGCTGAGCAAATCAGGTGCTAATCTGACTGTTTCTGTCGGTACTAACGACAGCATCACCATCGACGACTGGTTCACTGGTAACAATCACAAAGTTGAAAACTTCAAGTTTGCTGACGGTAGCACTTACCAAGTAACCGGCCACGGCGACTACTACTCTCTGTCTGCTGTAAACCACATCCAAGATCAGACTCAAGTTTCTGTAATCTGATAGGATGGTGATTTTCAGGGTTTTTCTCTGAAATCAACGGATAAGGCCGTCTGAAACCAAAATATAAGGTTTCAGACGGCCTTTATTTTGTAAACAATCTGACGAAAAATTCCAAATTGGGCTAAAATACCGCATTCTTCTGTCTACTAAAGAGATACCTGAAATGTCTGAAATCAGCTTGAAAAAAATCTACTCCGGCAAAGTCCGCGATTTGTACGAAATTGACGATAAACGTATGCTGATGGTTGCTTCCGACCGTCTGTCTGCATTCGATGTGATTTTGGATGACCCGATTCCGGGTAAAGGGGAGATTCTGACGCAGATTTCCAATTTTTGGTTTAAAAAACTGGCTCATATCATGCCTAACCATTTTACCGGCCATACGGTTTACGATGTTTTGCCTGAAAACGAAGCTAAAGTTTTAGAGAAACGCGCCGTCGTGGCTAAAAAACTCACTCCGGTGAAAGTGGAGGCTATTGTGCGCGGTTATCTGGCAGGCAGCGGTTGGAAAGATTATCAAAAGACAGGCTCTGTTTGCGGTATTCAACTGCCCGAAGGTATGCAGGAAGCGCAACAGTTGCCCGAAGTGATTTTTACGCCATCGACCAAAGCCGCAGTTGGCGATCATGATGAAAACATCAGCTTTGAAGAATGCGAACGCATTATCGGAAAAGAATTGGCGGCGGAGGTGCGCGCCAAAGCGATTCAGCTTTATACAGAAGCGGCCGAATATGCGAAATCTCGCGGTATTATCATTTGCGATACCAAGTTTGAATTTGGTTTGGATGAAGAAGGTACGCTGACTTTGATGGACGAAGTATTAACGCCTGACTCCAGTCGTTTTTGGCCTGCAGACCAATACAAAGTCGGCACCAATCCGCCGTCTTTTGACAAACAATTTGTCCGCGACTGGCTGGAGCAAAGCGGTTGGAATAAAAAAGCGCCTGCGCCTAAAGTGCCTGCCGATGTGATTCAAAAAACAGTCGAAAAATATCAGGAAGCATTGACTTTGCTGACTCAGGATTGATTTTTAAGTTTGAAGGCCGTCTGAAAAGGATATGTTTCAGACGGCCTTTTTATTGTATAAATACTGGATTTTAAGGATGGTTGCCTTTATAATCGAGAGTTGTTTTCAGCGCCTTAAAGGCCGTCTGAAAGCTTGTTTATAACCTGCCGCACGGTCTGAAACCCTAACTATGCACATTCGGATTTTAGTGTGCATTATTAGTGTTTTAGCAGTGCGGTATTTTGAAAGGAACAATAATGTTCAATAAACACGTTAAGACCTTCCAATACGGTAATCAAACCGTTACTTTGGAAACCGGCGAAATCGCCCGCCAAGCCGCTGCTGCCGTTAAAGTATCCATGGGCGACACCGTTGTTTTGGTTGCTGTGACTACCAACAAAGAAGTGAAAGAAGGCCAAGACTTCTTTCCTCTGACTGTCGATTACCTTGAGCGTACTTACGCAGCAGGGAAAATCCCCGGCGGTTTCTTCAAACGCGAAGGCAAACAAAGCGAAAAAGAAATCCTGACCAGCCGTCTGATCGACCGTCCGATTCGTCCTTTGTTCCCTGAAGGTTTCTATCACGACATCCAAATCGTAGCGATGGTGGTGTCTGTTGACCCTGAAATTGATTCTGACATTCCTGCAATGTTGGGTGCATCTGCCGCGCTGGTGTTGAGCGGCGTACCGTTTGCCGGTCCGATTGGCGCGGCACGCGTAGGTTATGTAAACGGCGTGTACGTTTTGAATCCGACTAAAGCCGAATTGGCCAAATCACAATTGGACTTGGTTGTTGCCGGTACTTCTAAAGCCGTGTTGATGGTGGAATCCGAAGCCGACATCTTGTCTGAAGAAGTGATGCTGGGTGCGGTTGTTTACGGTCATGATCAAATGCAAGTGGCCATTAATGCCATCAATGAGTTTGCCGACGAAGTCAACCCGGAAGTTTGGGATTGGAAAGCACCTGAAACCAATGAAGAATTGGTTGCAAAAGTACGCGAAATTGCCGGCGAAACCATTAAAGAAGCGTTCAAAATCCGTCAAAAACAAGCGCGTTCTGCCAAATTGGACGAAGCTTGGAATGCTGTAAAAGAAGCGTTGATTACCGAAGAAACCGACACTTTGGCAGCCAACGAAATCAAAGGCATTTTCAAACACTTGGAAGCCGATGTTGTCCGCAGCCAAATTTTGGACGGCCAACCGCGTATCGACGGTCGCGACACCCGCACTGTTCGTCCGTTGAACATTCAAACCGGCGTATTGCCGCGCACTCACGGTTCTGCACTGTTTACCCGTGGCGAAACCCAAGCTTTGGCGGTTGCAACTTTGGGCACTTCACGCGACGAGCAGATCATTGATGCACTGTCCGGCGAATACACCGACCGCTTCATGCTGCACTACAACTTTCCACCATACTCTACCGGCGAAGTGGGTCGCGTAGGTGCGCCAAAACGTCGTGAAATCGGTCACGGCCGCTTGGCTAAACGTGCATTGTTGGCCGTATTGCCGGAACCTGAAGATTTCAGCTACACCATGCGCGTGGTTTCTGAAATTACCGAATCCAACGGCTCTTCCTCTATGGCTTCCGTCTGCGGCGGCTGCCTGAGCCTGTTGTCTGCCGGTGTGCCTTTGAAAGCACACGTTGCCGGTATCGCCATGGGTCTGATTTTGGACAACAACAAATTTGCCGTCCTGACCGACATCTTGGGTGACGAAGACCACTTGGGCGATATGGACTTTAAAGTAGCCGGTACAACCGAAGGTGTGACCGCACTGCAAATGGACATCAAAATCCAAGGTATTACCAAAGAAATCATGCAAATCGCTTTGGCTCAAGCCAAAGAAGCACGTTTGCACATCTTGGATCAGATGAAAGCCGCTGTTGCAGGCCCGCAAGAACTGTCTGCACACGCGCCACGCTTGTTCACCATGAAAATCAACCAAGACAAAATCCGTGATGTGATTGGTAAAGGCGGTGAAACTATTCGTTCGATTACTGCTGAAACCGGTACTGAAATCAACATCGCTGAAGACGGTACCATCACTATCGCTGCGACTACTCAAGAAGCAGGCGATGCAGCGAAAAAACGTATCGAAGAAATCACTGCCGAAGTGGAAGTGGGCAAAGTGTACGAAGGTACTGTGGTTAAAATCCTCGACAACAACGTTGGTGCGATTGTCAGCGTGATGCCGGGCAAAGACGGTTTGGTACACATCAGCCAAATCGCCCACGAGCGCGTACGCAATGTCAGCGACTACCTGCAAGTAGGTCAGGTTGTGAACGTGAAAGCATTGGAAGTAGACGATCGCGGCCGAGTACGCCTGTCTATCAAAGCTTTGCTAGAAGCTCCTGCTCGCGAAGAGAAAGCAGCCGAATAATCTGATTGTTCAAGCTTGAAACAAAAGGCCGTCTGAAAATTTCAGACGGCCTTTTGTTTATTTGAATGATGAATTTAAAAATGAGTTTGCCTTTACTTTGATAAAAGGGATTACTACAATATTTGTAATTTAATAAATATATTCATTTCTCAAGGAGTATGCAATGAATGCTACACAATTAATCAGTCGGCTGACGCAAACCGTCGGCGAAAAATATATCATCACAGACCCGGCAAAAACTGAACAATACCGTCAAGGCTACCGTTTTGGCGAAGGCAAGGCGTTGGCAGTTGTCCGTCCGGGTACGGTTTTGGAAATGTGGCAAATCTTGCAGGCGTGTGTTGAGGCTGATGTTATCGTGATTACGCAGGCTGCCAATACCGGTTTGACTGGCGGCTCGACTCCTGACGGCAATGATTACGACCGCGATATCGTGATTGTGAATACCATGCGTCTGAACATCATTCAGCCGATCAACAATAACGAACAGGTTGTCTGCCTGCCCGGTTCTACCTTGAATCAATTGGAGCTGCTGCTGAAACCTTTAGGCCGTGAGCCGCACTCAGTGATCGGTTCGTCCTGTATCGGCGCATCTGTATTGGGTGGCGTATGTAATAACTCGGGTGGCGCACTGGTACAGCGTGGCCCGGCTTATACGGAAATGGCCCTGTTTGCGCAAATCAACGAAGAGGGCAAACTGGAGCTGGTCAACCATTTGGGCATTGATTTGGGCGAAACCCCTGAAGAAATTTTGACCAACTTGCAAGGTTTCCATTATCAGCGAAAAGACATTGCGCAAGATGCCGGCAAAGGGCATGACCATGCGTACTGCGATCATGTCCGCCAAGTGAATGAACCGACTGCCGCCCGTTTTAATGCCGACCCTGCGCGTCACTACGAAGCATCAGGTTGCGCGGGCAAGCTGATGGTGTTTGCCGTACGCTTGGATACGTTCCCGCAAGAAAAACAGACTGCCGTCTTCTATATCGGCACCAATGATATTAATGAGCTGACCGATATTCGTCGTGCTGCTTTGAGCGAGTTTAAAAACCTGCCTATTTCCGGTGAGTATATCCATCGTCATGCTTTTGATATTGCTGCCGTTTATGGTAAAGATACTTTTTATATCATCAAGACGTTCGGTACCCACCAACTTCCGAAACTGTTTGATCTGAAAGCCCGTGTGGATAGATTCAGCAAAAAGATAAGTTTCTTACCAAAACACTTCTCTGATAAATTCATGCAACTGATCAGTAAGATTTTGCCCGATCACTTGCCGAAGTCTATGCGCAACTATCGGGATAAATATGAACATCACCTGATTTTAAAAATGGGTGGCGAGGGCGTAGAAGAGGCGCGTGCTTTCTTGAAGGAATATTTTGCAACCCATGGCGGCGCATTCTTTGAATGTAATGCCGAAGAAACGCAGGCGGCTATGCTGCATCGCTTTGCTGTGGCTTCTGCCGCGATCCGTTACCGTTCTGTACATGATGATGAAGTAGAGGATTTGGTTGCACTCGATATCGCCTTGCGTCGTGATGATCGTGATTGGTTTGAAACACTGCCGCCCGAAATCGACAATAAAATCATCCATAAATTGTATTACGGACATTTTATGTGTCATGTGTTCCATCAGGACTACATCATTAAAAAAGGCAACGACTGTATGGCTTTGGAACATGAAATGCTCCATCTGCTTGACCAACGCGGTGCGCAATATCCTGCCGAGCATAATGTCGGTCATCTGTATGAAGCCAAGCCCGAGCTGAAACAGTTCTATAAAAAACTCGACCCAACCAACAGCTTCAACCCCGGTATCGGTAAAACCAGTAAGAAGAAAAACTGGGCAGAATAAAGCGTAGTTAAAATAAAGGCCGTCTGAATATTTCAGACGGCCTTTTTATATGTTTGCTTATCAGAACAGATTACTGATGAAAATCAGCAGAATCACCAACGGCACGAGGTATTTCACATAGGCAAACCAGATATTGACCGTAGTATGGTTGCCTTTGTAGAGCAATTCGTCCTTCGCTTCATCTTTCATCACGAAACCGACGAACAAGGCAGAGCCGAGCGCGGTCAGCATAAACAGGATGTTGCCGCTGATATAGTCAAAAGCATCGAAAATGTTTTTACCAAACACGGAAATATCTTTCCATGGGCCGTAGCTCAAGATGGAAGGGATATTGCCGAAGATAAAAATACCTGTCAGTACGATGGTAATAGCCGCTGCGCGGCGGATTTTGGTTTTCTCCTGAATGGTCGTAATCAACACTTCATAAATGGTCAGAGAAGTGGTCAGCGCGGCAATCAGAAGCAGTGAGAAGAAAATCACTGCAAATACAGGGCCTGCCCACATATTGGAGAACACGATCGGCAGGCTTTGGAACACCAGCGTCGGGCCGGAGTTAGGGGCAACGCCAAAGCTGAAGAGGGATGGGAAAATCATAAAGCCAGCCAACACGGCAATCAAAGTATTGGTAATCGCGGTAATTACGGCCGTCTGAACCAGATTTTCGTTTTTATCCAGATAGCTGGATAACGTAATCATCACGCCGAAACCCAAGCTCAAGGCGAAGAATACTTGGCCCAAAACGAAGACGAACAGTTCGGCCGTAATTTTGCTGAAATCAGGCTTCAGATAGAAGGTAATGCCTTCCATAGCGCCCGGCAGGGTAACGTTGCGCACGACCATGGCAATCAGGAATAAAAACAGCAAAGGCATCAGGTATTTTGCCGCTTTTTCAATACCGCCGATCACGCCTTTGACCAAGATCCATTGGTTTACGACCACAAATAGGAAGGTGTAAAACGCAATTTCCCAAGGGCTGTTTTCGATGTGTTCGGTAAAGAAGCTTTTGGTAACTTCGCCGGAAACCGGGCTGGAAATATCCAAATTGCCGCCGATGATATTGACGATGTAACTGATGACCCAACCGCCGAGCACCATGTAATAGGCCATGATGCCGAATGCGCCGAGTAGGCCCATCCAACCGACCAATTTCCAAACTTTGGCAACGGGTTTGCCATTCATTGTGCCGCCAAACGCATCCAGCGCGTTCACGCCTTTACGGCGACCGATGACGTTTTCCACCAAGATCATCGGAATACCGATGACCAGCATGGCGATACAGAACAGAAACACATACGCGCCACCGCCGTTTTCACCAACCAGATACGGGAAACGCCATGTCGCGCCAAAGCCGACAGTCGCGCCGGCAACGGTAAGGATGTAAGTCAAACGGTTGGACCAGGTTTGACGGGGTTGATTGGAAGACATAAATACTCAGATGCATAAAAATAAAGACAACATTTTACCGCAAAGATTTAACGAATCTTGACTAAAGTCTGAAAAGAATATTAGTTAAAAAAACCATGTAATGGAGAATTTTTAGTGGGTTTCTCTGGTTTGCTTGGTATTGAAACCTGCAAACAGAGAATTTGTCTGAAGCGATATGAATGATTGAAAGAGCCGTAACGATAAAGGCCGTCTGAAAAGTGGGATATGGGAAAAAGGTTGTTGTGAGGATATTGGATAGCACTAAGGTGTGTTTTCAAGTATGTCGGCAACAAAGATGGTATTTATCTAAGGCCGTCTAAATAACATCCTGTAACCTTAGTTTGGATAGTTACCAATCGGTTTTCTTTCTATAAAACGATTTGTCTGAAATTGAAACAGCACAGATTGATGCGGAAGAGACGAGAAAGAGAAAAGGAGTAATGGCAATTTAATGAGTGGAGATGGGGTTTAGAAATGATGGCTTCTTTAGATAAGAAGGGCCGTCTGAAAGTACGCCTGTTTGGTTGCCAAATTTTAGATAAAAAAAACCATCTATACTAAGGGGAAAGTATAGATGGCCAAACACATTACGGGGAAAACGTCTTACTCACGTACTCACTTCTTTCGAAGCAAGTGTTACTCAGACAGGCGAATTATACAATAGTTCAGTCTTTACAGTGTTAAATTTCGTTAAATAAAAATAACAAGGTTTAGATATTTGATTTTAAATAAATAAAAAATCTATATTGTTTAAAAAATGATCGAAAAAATTTGGAATTTTTTTTAGATTTGGATGAATTTCCATTCTCCTGCGGCCAAATCATCGACATTCCAGTCGCCGAATTTCTCACGGTGGAGCTGCTCGACACGGTTGCCTGCGGCTGCAACCATGCGTTTGACCTGATGGTATTTACCCTCGGTAATGGTCATCATCAATGTGGTTGGGGCGGCTAATACTGCTTCGGCTGCGGCGACGGTTTCATTATCGTCATGCAGGAGGACGCCGTTTTTGAGTGTGGTGCAAAGGGTATCGTCGGCAGGATGTTTCAAAGTGACGCGGTAGAGCTTCGGAACTTTGTGTTTGGGCGAGGTAACGCGGTGGTTAAATTGCCCGTCGTTGGTAATCAGAATAATGCCGGTTGTGTCTGCATCCAAGCGGCCGACTGCCTGCATATCGATATTGCGCATGTGGTCGGGAAACAGGCTAAAGATGCTTGGATATTGCTGGGGTTTGTGCGAAGTCTCGTAATCTGCAGGCTTATGAAGCAAAATGTAGAAATAGGGCATGGGTACGGCGGCAATCTCTTCGCCGTCAACAGACAGGGTGTGCACTTGAGACGGGTCAATATCGTCTTTGGCACGATTATGGATTTCGCCGTTAATGGCAATGCAGTCATTGTCTATCAGCCATTGGCATTGCTTGCGGCTGCCGAGGCCTTGTGATTGGATGTATTTGAGCAGTTGCATGGTTGGTTGAAAAGTAGGAAATGTTCAGACGGCCTTTATTGTACTGGAAAACCGATGTTTAGGCCGTCTGAAAAGTAGGGGCAAAAAAATCGCCCCTTTAAAATGTTAAGGGGCGCAAAAGGAACACAAACCACTACCAAAAACTGTTACAGGGCAAATTCTCCTATTTGATGTGTTGCCGGATAAAGTGCTTTCATCAAGTCATGTGGTGAAAGCGAGAAATCTTTGCTGTTTGTCGTCAGACGGCCTTGCTGAGGCGTGAGTTCGAGCAATCGGGCGTTTGCCGACTGGATGAACTTGTTTTTCGTGCGCTGCATTTTTCGTTGCAGAGCGGAAACAACGCGGTTGTACAGACTGTCTTTTTGCTTGACTTCGCGTGTATCGGCAACCCAGCTCAAGCGTGTATTGCCGTCTTCATCTTCAATCAGCAGGATGCCGGTTTCTGATTGGGGCGATTTGCCCATGCAAGGAAGCCAAACATAATATCGGCCATCTAAAGTAATGAATACTGCGTCATGTACTTCGCATTCGTCGCAACACTTGGTGGCGATCAAAGAGCGGATGGCTTGTTGGTGCAGTCTCAGAATATCAAGGGAGACTTGCTTAAAAATACTTTCGGGCATTTTCTTCTCCTTTCATTCTGTTGTGCGGTTGTTTTGTTTCGATGGGTTGTATTATACGGAGATTTTTTAAATTTGCAAATGATAATTGTTCCTATTATTTAAATAATAAGTAAGGTATTCATTATTAAAGAAATTAAATTTAAAAATTTTTGTAGAAATTGGGTTTTCTACTCAAAATTGGAGTAATAGACGGCCAATAGATGAAAAAAGAATAAAGGCCGTCTGAACAAATCCAGCGTTAAAAGGGCATTTGAAAAAGCAGCTAAAGTTTTGCTGACTATACATTTCAGACGGCCTTCAGTATGATTCAGGACGTTTTGATAATTGCAGAAACCACCAACCATGAGCCAACGTCAGATTATCCTCGATACGGAAACCACGGGCCTTTATCCTGAAAACGGCGACCGTCTGGTCGAATTTGCCGGCTTGGAAATGATCAACCGCCAAATGACCGACTCCAACCTTCATTTATATGTCCATCCCGAACGCGATATGCCGGAGGAAGCGGCGAAGGTGCATGGTTTGACGATTGAAGTATTGGAAGCGAAGAATGCGCCGCCGTTTGCCCAAGTGGGTAAACAGATTGCCGACTTTATACGTGGTGCAGAGCTGATTATCCATAACGCCAAGTTTGACGTCGGCTTCCTGAATATGGAATTCCGCCGCATGGGGCTGCCTTCTATTGAGGAACTGGGTTGTAAAGTGACCGACACGCTGGCCATGGCGCGTGAAATGTTTCCGGGGCAAAAGGCAAGCTTGGATGCCTTGTGTAACCGCTTTTCCGTTGACCGCAGCAAACGTGTCTTGCACGGCGCGCTAATCGACTGCGAGCTTTTGGGTGAAGTCTATCTTGCCATGACGCGTCAGCAGTTCGACCTGATGGGCGGTGAGGCGGAAGAAGAGGGCGAAGTCAAACCAACCATTATTGCCGAAACCAAACGTACATCGCAATTGAAAGTCATCAAAGCCGATGCGGACGAGCTGGCCGCACATGAAAAATATTTGGACGATTTGGGCGAAGCGTGCGTATGGCGCAAGGCTGAAACGCCGGATGAGGCCGATGCCGGAGCGTCAGCATGATGCGCCGCAATATCGCTTTGATTCCTGCTGCCGGTGTCGGGGCGCGATTTGGCGCAGGAAAACCCAAACAATATGTTGAAATCAATGGTAAAACCGTATTGCAACACACCATAGAAATTTTTGAGCAACACCCACGCATAGATTTAATTGCCGTTATTCTTTCGCCGGAAGATTCGGTTTTTCAGACGGCTGTGTCTGAGAAAGTGCGTGTCTTCCGAGTGGGCGGTGCAAGTCGTGCCGAAACGGTACGCAATGGTGTGTCCGTTTTATTGGAGCAAGGTTTGGCCGAGGCACAAGACAATATTTTGGTTCATGATGCCGCGCGCTGTTGCCTGCCTGCCGAAGCGTTAACGCGTTTGCTTGATGAGGCAGGTGAAAATGATGAAGGCGGCATTCTGGCCATACCAGTGGCTGATACGCTCAAGCGGGCAGACGGCAGTCACCATATTGATGAAACCGTTGCACGCGCAGGATTATGGCAGGCGCAAACGCCGCAGCTTTTTCAGACGGCCTTATTAAATCGCGCCTTATCGGTTGATGATTTGAGTGAGATTACGGATGAAGCGTCAGCGGTTGAAAAACTGGGTATCAGGCCGCGCTTGGTGCAGGGCGATACGCGCAATTTAAAATTGACGCTGCCGCAAGACGAATACATTGTCAGATTGTTGCTCCAGGCCGTCTGAACAATCAAAACCCATTATTTAAGGAAACAAACATGAATATTCGTGTCGGACAGGGCTACGATGTCCATCAGTTGGTTGAAGGCCGAGATTTGATACTCGGCGGCGTCAACATTCCGTTTGAAAAAGGCTTGCTGGGTCATTCAGATGCCGATGCGCTTTTGCATGCGATTACTGATGCCCTGTTGGGTGCGGCAGGTTTGGGCGATATCGGCAGCCATTTTCCTGATACTGCAGCCGAATTCAAAGATGCCGACAGCCGTGTGCTGTTGCGCGAGGCTTATCAAAGTGTGCAGGAATTGGGTTGGAAGGTGGTTAATGTCGATACGACCGTAATTGCGCAAAAACCCAAACTTGCGCCACATATTCCGGCAATGCGCGCCAATATTGCCGCAGATTTAGGCTTGCCTGAAAACTGCGTCAACATCAAAGGCAAAACCAACGAAAAACTTGGCTATCTGGGGCGTATGGAAGCCATTGAAGCACAAGCGGCAGTATTGATGATTAAAGCCTAAGGGCTTAAAATCGTTTCATCATTCAAACCGAAAGACTGACAACATGGCAACTCAAGACGAACTCAAACGCATTGCCGCCGAGAAAGCGGTGGAATTTGTTCCTGAAAACGAATACATCGGTATCGGTACCGGCTCTACTATTAACTTTTTTATCGAAGCTTTGGGTAAAAGCGGTAAGAAAATCAAGGGCGCCGTATCTACTTCCAAAAAATCCAGCGAGCTTTTGGCAAAATACGAAATTCCAGAAGTTTCACTGAATGATGTGATGGGTTTGGCGGTTTATGTTGACGGCGCAGACGAAGTCAACCACGCGTTGCAAATGATTAAAGGCGGCGGCGGTGCGCATTTGAACGAAAAAATCGTGGCTAGTGCATCCGATAAATTTGTCTGTATCGCCGATGAGAGCAAATATGTTTCCCGTTTGGGCAAATTCCCATTGCCGGTAGAAGTGGTTGAAAATGCCCGTTCGCTGGTGTCGCGCAAACTGCTTGTGATGGGCGGACAGCCTGAGTTGCGTGTCGGCTATACTACTTTCTATGGCAACCAAATCGTTGATGTTTACGGCCTCAATATCGATCAAGCCCTGAAAATGGAAGACGAAATCAATAAAATCACCGGCGTACTCGAAAACGGTATTTTTGCCCGCGATGCCGCCGATGTGTTGGTTTTGGGTACGGCAGAAGGTGCAAAAGTCATCCTGCCTTGTCAGGATTAATGGAGATTAATCAATCTTAAAAGGCTGTCTGAAAGTGCATCAGGTCTTTCAGACGGCCTTCAATTTGGCAAAATATGCAAATCAGTAAAATTATAAAATGGTTGCCCGTTGTTTTATCCGTGTTGGGCGCGCTTGGTTACAGCTCACGCGATACTGAGTTGATTCGTACCGGGGTAAGCGTTGCCGCAACATTGGCACAAAGCGACAATATCGGTTTGGAAAAGGTCAATGAATGGCTAGGGGAAAATGTTGTCAAAGCCACATCTGACACCAAAGCCGAAGCTAAACCCAAACCGGAACAAAAACAAAAGTCATCGCGACAATCCTATACATACAACGGAAAAATCATCAAAATCCATGATGGCGATACCGTGCATATTATCGATAGCGACGGCCGGAAACACAAAATCCGTATGGCCTATATTGATGCACCGGAAATCAATCAGGCTTATGGTACGCAATCACGAGATAATCTGATTGATGCCGCATTGAATAAAAAAGTCAAAGTCCGTGTGTTTGAAGCTGACCGCTACCAGCGCGAAGTTGCCCAAGTATCTGTCGGCACGATTGACTTGAATTTAATGCAGATACGGGATGGCGCCGCATGGCATTATGAAAGTTATGCCAAAAAACAACAAAGTAAAACCGCTTACACTGACTATTCGGCCGCACAAAAACAAGCCAAGGAAAAACGAAAAGGCTTATGGAAAAAAGACAATCCGCAAGCACCTTGGCAATTTCGCCGTCAAAATTATGAGCAGCAGAGCGGTGATAAAAAGCAGTCTGATAAACAATGGTTCGGGATTTGGTAGGTTTTAAGAAAGAGACTGTCTGAAAACTTTCAGACGGCCTTTAATCATTAAGGTTTAGTATAAGATAAGAATGAGTGGCAGGTTTATGATTGGAGGGTAATAGAAATAAAAGTGTGGTGTAATATTTTTAAGAAGGGCGGATATGAAAAAAGACACCGTTAGCTGGTGTCTTTAGTATCTGGCAGAGAGGAAGGGATTCGAACCCTCGATACGCTATTCACGTATACACGCTTTCCAGGCGTGCGACTTAAACCACTCATCCACCTCTCTGTGGACTATTATCCTGACTTGTTATCAGAATAATGTGAAAAATTGACTGATTGATTTATCAGTGGTGCCCAGGAGAAGACTCGAACTTCCACACCCGTGAGGATACTAGCACCTGAAGCTAGCGCGTCTACCAATTCCGCCACCTGGGCAATTTAAATTTTCTTAAGCAAAGAAGCACCAAATTATTTGGTGCCCAGGAGAAGACTCGAACTTCCACGCCCGTGAGGACACTAGCACCTGAAGCTAGCGCGTCTACCAATTCCGCCACCTGGGCTTTGCTTTATTCTTCAATTTAAGGTAGAGTTGACTACCTGAACTGCGAAGAAGCAGCTATTATATATTTTAAAAAAAGAATGTCAACTATCAAAATGAACAAAAATACTAAATCTTTAAATTTACGAGAAAAAGACCCGTATTTGGAGCGGGAGAAACAACGTTACGCTCATCCGTTGCCCAGCCGTGAATGGGTCATTGAATTATTGGAACAAAAAGGTGTGCCGACAAAAATCGAAGCGTTGGCACATGAATTGTCGATTACAGAAGATGAATATGAATTCTTCGAACGCCGTTTGAAAGCGATGGCACGTGATGGTCAGGTGTTGATCAACCGACGTGGCGCGGTATGCGCGGCAGAAAAATTGGCATTGGTTAAATGTCGTGTCGAAGCGCATAAAGACGGTTTTGGTTTTGCTGTGCCGCTAACGCCGACGGGCGAAGGTGATTTCGTTTTGTATGAGCGTCAGATGCGCGGCGTGATGCACGGGGATATTGTTACCGTTCGTCCTGCCGGTATCGACCGCAGAGGCCGTCGTGAAGGAACGGTTTTAGATGTGGTGGAGCGTGCGCAGTCTAAAGTGGTCGGTCGTTTTTATATGGATCGTGGCGTGGCTATTTTGGAGGCAGAAGACAAGCGTTTGAGCCAAAGTATCGTGTTAGAGCCTGAAAGCGTGGCGAACTTTAAACCGCAATCCGGCCAAGTGATTGTGGCTGAAATTGAGACGTATCCTGAAGCGCATCGTCCTGCTGTGGCTAAGCTGATTGAAGTGTTGGGCGATTATGCCGACAGCGGTATGGAAATTGAAATTGCTGTACGCAAGCACCATTTGCCTCATCAATTCAGCGAAGCGTGTGTCAAAGCCGCGAAGAAAATTCCCGATCATGTGCGTAAAACCGACTTGAAAGGGCGCGTGGACTTACGCGATTTGCCTCTGGTAACCATTGACGGCGAAACTGCGCGGGACTTTGACGATGCGGTTTTTGCCGAAAAAATTGGCCGCAACTACCGCTTGGTGGTGGCGATAGCTGATGTCAGTCATTATGTCCGCCCTGATGACGCGATTGATGTAGATGCTCAAGAACGCAGTACCAGCGTGTATTTCCCGCGCCGTGTGATTCCAATGCTGCCGGAGAATTTGTCCAACGGCATCTGCTCTCTCAATCCTGATGTTGAACGCCTGTGTATGGTGTGCGATATGGTGATTACCTATGCCGGCAATATCAAGGAATACCGTTTCTATCCGGCAGTAATGCGTTCTCATGCGCGACTGACTTACAATCAAGTTTGGGATTGGATTTCAGACGGCCAGGATTATCCGTTTAAGCAGCAAATCGATACTCTGTATAAGTTATTTAAAATCTTGCAGAAAAAACGTTTCGAGCGTGGCGCGGTTGAGTTTGAGAGCGTTGAGACTCAGATGATTTTTGATGACAACGGTAAGATTGACAAGATTGTTCCCGTTGTCCGCAACGATGCGCACAAGCTGATTGAAGAATGTATGTTAGCGGCGAATGTTTGCGCGGCAGAATTTTTGCTGAAAAACAAACATACGGCTTTGTTCCGTAATCACTTGGGCCCGACTCCTGAAAAACTGGCCACCTTACGCGAGCAGCTTGGTTTGCTGGGGCTGAGTTTGGGTGGCGGCGATAATCCGACGCCGAAAGACTATGCTACGCTTGCCGAGCAATTTAAAAACCGTCCGGACGCGGAATTGTTACAAGTGATGATGCTGCGTTCTATGCAGCAGGCGGTTTATGAGCCTCATTGCGACGGTCACTTTGGTCTGGCTTATGGCGCATATGCACACTTTACTTCGCCTATCCGCCGTTATCCCGATTTGACGGTACATCGCGCCATTAAAGCTGTATTGAACGGACAAACTTACCAACCCAATAAAACCTGGGAGGCTTTGGGCGTGCATACCTCTTTCTGCGAACGCCGAGCCGATGATGCCAGCCGCGATGTGGAAAACTGGCTGAAAACTTATTATATGCGCGACAAAGTCGGCGAAGTTTTCAGTGGCAAGATTTCGGGCATGACCAGCTTCGGTATTTTTGTAACCTTGGACGATATTCATATCGACGGCTTGGTACATATCAGCGATTTGGGAGAGGATTATTTCAACTTCCGTCCTGAAATTATGGCAATTGAGGGCGAGCGTAGTGGTGTCCGTTTCAACATGGGCGATACGGTTACTGTAAAAGTCGCGCGAGCCGATTTGGATACCAGCAAGATTGATTTGACCTTAATCAGCGGCGGTTCAGTCGGTAAGAAACGCGGAGGTAGAAAAGCAAAACCTGTAAGCAAGCCAATAGCTGCTGACAAGTCTGTCGAAAAGCGTAAGCGTAAACTGTCGGCTAAAGAAATTGATGAAGCGTTGGCTGCTCCCATGAAGGCAAAGAAGAGCAAGGTGAAAAGTAAACCTGCCTCCAAGCCTGCCAAGCCAAGCAAACCTAAAGCCGCAGGCAAGAAAAAAACGCAGGCGAAAACAACTTCCGTCAAAGCCGGGCATAAAAATAACGCGCAAGGCAAAAGCGTGAAGATTAAAGTAAAGAAAGCTGCTAAGAAATAAGCTGCATTCAATTCAGGCCGTCTGAAAAGTTTCAGACGGCCTGAATTTGTGATTTTATGAATAAAACCAAGGATAAATTAAGATGATAAAACTATACGGTATTCCCAATTGCGATACGGTTAAAAAAGCGCGCAGTTGGTTGGCGGAAAACGGCATCGAGTTTGAGTTTGTAGATTTTAAGAAAAACGCCCCGACTGCCGAATTGATTGATGGCTGGCTGGGTCAGGCGGCTTTGGAAATTTTGCTCAATAAAAGAGGTACGACTTGGCGCAAGTTGGATAAAGATGCGCAAGAATCTGCCGCCACAAAAGAAGGTGCGATTGCTTTGATGGTGGAGAATCCCAGCATCATCAAGCGGCCTGTATTGGTCAAAGAAGGACAGGTTCATGTCGGATTTTCAGTAGAAGCGTATCAGGAAATTTTCGGATAAGGTATTTTTAGGTTTTTAGGCCGTCTGAAAAAGCAAGCCTCGAAAAAATACGTTACAATACGCGCTTTGAGCCTGTTTTCAGGATTTTAAGATTTTTGCGGCAGCATTTTCTGGCTGCCGCGCCAAACTTTTCTTTCGGATAAATATGTTCCATATTGTTGAAAAATATAAAACACCCGCCCAGATTGTTTTAGGTATCATCGGTCTGACCTTTATCGGATTCGGTGCCAATAACTTGTCTTCGCCGGGTTCTGATTACATTGTCAAAGTCGGGGATGAGAAGGTCAGCGAGCATGCTTTACAGATTGCGATACAAAACGAGCAGGCTGCCGGCAATAATGCACCTTCGCGTGATGCGGTATTCCAATCGTTATTGCAACGTGCTTATCTGAAGCAAGGTGCCAAGCTGATGGGCATCGCTGTGTCTCAGGAGCAAATCAAGCAAGTTATTGTGGATGATCCGAATTTCCATGATGCTTCCGGTAAATTCAGCCAGGATTTGCTCAAGAAATATTTGGATCAACGCAGGATGACCGAGGATCAGTTCGTTGAAGATATCCGCGAACAGTTCCAATTGCAAAATCTGTTGAATTTAGTGCAAAACGGCGCTTTGGTCAGCGATGCGCAAGCACGTCAGTTGATTAACCTGACTCAAGCAACACGTACCATCCGTTCATTTACGTTCAGCCCTGAAGCATTTGCGGCACAAGTAAAAGTAGATGATGCGGCTTTGCAAAAGTATTATGAAGCGCATAAAAAAGATTACTTGATTCCTCAAGCCGTTAAGCTGGAATATGTGGCTTTGAACATCAAAGATTTGGCTGACAAGCAAACCGTCAGTGCGGAAGAAGTACAAAAAGCTTACGACAGCAAAAGTGTAGATTTGTCGCCAAGAGCCGAAATTGCGCATATTTTCATTCCGGTCATGCCTAACGGAGATGAAGCAAGTAATGCGGAAATTAAAGCAGAAGTGGACAAAATGGCTGCGGAGCTTAAAGAGCATCCGGATTCGTTTGCCGAACTGGCGGCCAAGTATTCCAAAGACTTGTCCAGCAGCAATAAAGGCGGCAACTTGGGTTATCTGAGCAAAGGTGGCGGCAGCGGCTTTGGACCTGAATTCGATAAAGCGGCATTTGCATTGGGCAAAGGCGAAGTCAGCGATACCGTAAAATCATCTTTGGGTTATCACGTCATTAAAGTTTTGAATGTCGAAGCTGAGCCGACTTTGGAACAAGCCAAAGCGCGTATCGAAGCAGCCTTGAAACTGAAAAAAGCAGCTTCTGCCTTTAATGCTGCTAAAGAAAAATTGGGTGAAGATGCCTTCAATGATCCATCTTCTTTGGCAAAAGCAGCCGCCAATTCAGGTTTGAAAGTGGAAAACTTGGATGAATGGGTGACCAGAGCGGGTGCGAAAGAGGCAGGTTTGCCTGAAACGTTGATTAATGCTGCGTTTAGCGACGATGTACTGAAGAAAAAACACAATTCTGAAGTAATTGCCATCAACAACGAAACCGTTTGGGTCATTCGTGCGAAAGAAGTGCGCGAAGAGAAAATCGCACCATTTGCGGAAGTCAAAGACAATGTCCGTGCAGCATATCAGCGCTCTGAAGCCGCCAAACTGGCAGAGAAAAAAGCCCAGGAAACTTTGGCCGCATTGAAAGCCGGTAAAGCTGCTGATGTTCAATGGTCGCCTGTTTCTCAATTGAGCGCACAAGATGCACGTAAAACCATGTCTCCGGAGGCTTATGCAGCTTTGCTGAAAGCGCGTCCTGTCGGCGGCAAACCTGCGTATACATTGTTGGAAGGTATGCCTGCGCCGGTGATTATGGAAGTTCAGAGCGTTTCTGCTCCTGAAAATGCCGATTCACAGATTCCGGCTGCTAAACAGGCTTTGGTTCAGCAGCTTTCCGCCAATGTTTTCGATGCCTTGCTCCAGTATTTGGATAAGAAAATCGATCGTACGCAAGGTGCACAACAAGTTAATAATGCTGCCGAATAAGCAGAATATTAGAGTAGGGCAGCCGGATGAATTCCGGCTGTTTTCTTATTTTTAGCTATCTTTTTAAAGGCCGTCTGAAATCATGAGTAAAAATCCTGATGCCTTTGTCCGCTTGATTAATGCATTAAAAATCCTGCCTAATGTCGGCCCGAAATCCGCTCAACGCATGGCTTACCAGCTTTTACAGTACAAACGCGAAGAAGCGCAGGAGTTGGTGGATGCTTTGCAGTTTGCCTTAAGACAGGTGCAGCATTGTCGGATGTGTAATACATTTTGCGAAGGCGATTTGTGTGAAATTTGCGCCGACGAAAAACGTGAGAAAAGCCGCTTGATGATTGTGCATATGCCGGCGGATGTTTCCAGTATGGAGGCGGCTAATTGCCATGATGGCCTGTATTTTGTTTTGATGGGGCAAGTCAGTCCGGCGCAGGGCATGGATATTTCGGCAGTGGCATTAGATAAGCTGGTTGCCCGTTTGCAGGCGAGTGATATTGAGGAAATTATCATTGCAACCAACTTCACAGCCGAAGGCGACGCGACAGCGTATGTATTGGCGGAATTGTTTAAAAATCTTCCTTATAAAGTCAGCCGGTTGGCAAGGGGAATCCCTTTGGGCGGCGAGATGGAATATGTGGATGCCGGTACTTTGGCACAGGCTGTTTACGATAGAAGAAATATCCAATCTTAAATGCCAATATAAAAAGGCCGTCTGAATGTTTTTCAGACGGCCTTTTCATTGATGAAATCAGATTATTTGCAGCTGACGCCTTGAATTTGAGGCGTATCACCGTTGCCGACTTTAAATGCGCATTTGGTTGCGCTGCTGCCGGATACGGTAACAACACCGTTTCCGCTGTTGAGGCTGACAGGTTCTTTTACGCCCATGCCGACAGCAGTGGCTGCCAGTTTTTGAACATCGGCGTCGGAGTAAGCGGTATTGTTTGAACTGATTTTGATTTCTTTGGCGGCATATGCATTGAAGCTGAATGACAAACCTACAGCTACGGATACGAGGGCCAAGAATTTTTTGCTGTTCATTAGTGTATTTCCTTTTTGATGGTGACAAAGTGTGTCACAGCTTCAGAATAAGGGCGATTGGCCGATTGTGCAAGTTTTTCGGCGGAATTTACGGGAAGATACATGGTTTTACATACACTTTATCCCTGAATGCTACATCAGTCGGGCAATCGGACGACCTGTCGGTTTTACGGTACAATAAGCCATTTTTGACAAACGAATGAGGCATTTTTGAATGGCTTCTTTAGAAACTTGGATAGGCCTGCGCTATTTGCGTGCGAAAAAACGCAATGGCTTTATGTCATTTATTACCATGATTTCAATCGTCGGTATCGCCTTGGGTGTAACGGCGCTGATTGTGGTGTTATCGGTAATGAACGGATTTCAGAAAGAGATACGAGGTCAATTGTTGAACGTCGCACCTCATGCGGAAATCGGCTATTACGATGTCGGCAGTGCGCCGGGTTGGCAGAGTTTGCGCGAATTTGTAAAAGGCAAAAAGGAAGTATTGGCCAGCGCGCCTTATGTTTCCGATCAGGCTTTGCTTGCTAATGCAGGAGAAGTGCGCGGTGTACAAATACGCGGTATTTTGCCGTCTGAAGAAAAAAATGTCGTTGATTACGGCAAGGATATGCCGGCCGGCAGTTTCGACGATTTGAAGCCGGGCGAATTTGATATTATTTTGGGTCAAGGGCTTGCTGAGGCATTGGGCACGGAGATTGGCGGCAAGGTTACAGTGATTACGCCTGAGGGGAATGTTACTCCTGCCGGTGTAGTGCCGCGCTTGAAGCAGTTTAATGTGGTCGGTGTGGTAAAAACCGGTGTATATGAAGTCGATAACACATTGGCCATGACGCATATCAAGGATGCGCAAGTCTTGTATCGACTGGGAGAAAATGTCGGTGGGCTGCGTTTACGATTGGCTGATCCTCAGAATGCGCCGTCTTTCATTGCCAAGTTGATTCCTGATGCTAAAAAAGATGAAGTATGGGTGCGCGACTGGACGTTTAACAACCGCAGCTATTTTGAAGCCGTTGAGTTGGAAAAACGCATGATGTTCATCATTTTGACACTGATTATCGCGGTTGCTGCGTTTAACCTCGTTTCTTCTTTGGTAATGGCGGTAACGGAAAAACAAGCCGATATTGCGATTTTGCGCACTTTGGGTTTGTCCCCGGGTGGGGTCATGAAGATTTTCTTGGTACAGGGCGCATTTGCGGGGTTCTTTGGTACGCTTGTGGGCGTGGTATGCGGTGTATTGTTGGGGTGGAATGTTGGTAAGATTGTCGCGTTTTTTGAAGACCTATTTGGCGTACATTTGATTAACTCACAGGTTTATTTCATCGATTACCTGCCTAGCGATGTGAACTTGAAGGATGTCGCCGTTATTGCCTGCATTTCGCTTGGCTTGGCATTTATCGCCACACTGTATCCGAGCTGGCGTGCTGCAAAAACCCAACCTGCGGAGGCTTTGCGTTATGAGTAAGACAATTTTGAAATGTACCGGCGTTGGCAAAAGCTATAATGATGGCGCATTGAATGTACAAGTGTTGAATCATTTGGATTTTGAAGTTGCAGAAGCGGAAAGCGTGAGTATTATTGGTTCGTCAGGCAGCGGTAAATCCACATTGCTGCACCTTCTTGGTGGCTTGGATATGCCGTCTGAAGGCAAGGTGATACTGATGGATCAGGATTTGGGCGGCTTGAGCCAAAAACAGTTGGGTGAATTGCGCAACCGTTATTTGGGCTTTGTGTATCAATTCCACCATCTATTGCCTGAGTTTTCTGCTTTGGAAAATGTCATGATGCCGCTTTTAATCGGCAAAATGCCCAAGGCGATGGCTGAGGAGAAGGCTGTCAATATGCTGAAAAAGGTTGGCTTGGACAAGCGTATGCTGCACCGTCCGAGTGAACTTTCCGGCGGCGAGCGTCAGCGTGCGGCGATTGCCCGTGCTTTGGTTAATGAGCCGAAATGCTTATTGGCGGATGAACCGACGGGAAACCTTGACCGTAAAAATGCGCAAAATGTGCTGGACATGATGCTGGATTTGAAACGCGAATTGAACACCAGCCTGATTGTGGTGACCCATGATGATGAGCTGGCTGAGCGTTTCGACCGGGTAATGACCATGAAAGACGGCAGCCTGCAAGTGCTGCAATAAGGTTATTATTTCAGGCAAATATTTTATGCTTTGAACGGTATAATAGAGGCCGTCTGAAAATAGGTTTTCATTTATGGAAACGCTGTTTTTCAGACGGCCTTTCTTTTGTCCGTATCAATCAAGCATAAACCATGAATCCAACCAACTCTATCCTTTCCTCTGCCGCAGATGCGGCCATAGCGTTTTTCCGCCGTCACGAAGTACAGGGTGCATCCGTTATTGAGCCTTATGTGGTTCGACTGTTTGCAGCCTTGCAAAACGGGCATTCGTTTGTTTATTTGGATAAAGCGGATGTTGATGCCTTAAGCAACTTGCCGAATTTGGTCGGTAATGCGGATAAACCGCTTATCCTGCAAGGCCGGAAATTGTTTTTAGGGCGGATGTGGCAGTTGGAGCATGATTTGGCTGTTGAAATCAAACGGCTGGCAAGTGCCGAGGCGGAAGAAGTGAATTTCATGGTGGCTTCAAAAAGCCTGAGCGACTGGTTTGATACTAAAGACAGCAAAGAGCAACGGGATGCTGCTGCTTTGGCCTTGCTGCAAAACTTTATGCTGATTACCGGCGGGCCGGGTACGGGGAAGACGACGACCGTCGCAAAGCTTTTGGGTCTGATTTGCAATAACAGTACGAAGCTGCCCCGTATTGCGTTGGCTGCGCCGACAGGTAAAGCGGCTGCACATATGGCACGGGCTTTGCAGCGTGCTTTGGACGGTTTTGATTTGTCTCCGAGCATTAAAGCGCATTTGGAAAACTTGGAAGGGCAGACTGTCCATCGTTTGTTGAAACTGCGTCCGCCGCAAATGCGCCCTGTGTTCAATCATGAATATCCGCTTGCTTTGGATGTTTTGGTGGTGGATGAGGCGTCGATGTTGGATTTGCCGCTGGTGTTGGATTTATTGCGCGCCGTGCCTACCGGCTGCCGTCTTGTGTTGCTTGGCGATGAAAACCAGTTGCCGTCGGTTGGCTTGGGAGCCGTGTTGGCAGCATTGTCGCGTCCGACGGCTTTGGATAAAGAAACCGCTGAAAAGCTGGAAGTGTACCTGCCCAATCATGGCTTTGAGATAAAAGGGCAGCCACAGGCTTTATCGCAAAACAATGCCAAATTGACGTTCAGCCACCGGTTTGGTGCAGACAGCGGTATCGGCTGTTTGGCAAGGGCGGTGGTTTCCGGGGAAAAGCAAACTGCGGTTGAACAGTTTGACAAGTTCCCCAAAGAATTGGAAATGAAATCAGGCCGTCTGAAAGAGCAGGTCGCCTTGCTGTATCAAAAGCAACAGGATTATTGGCAGGCCGTGGCAGAGAATAATGTTGCACTCGCCTATGGTCATGCTGCCGATGTAGTGGTATTGGCGGCTTGGCGGCAGGATGCGGATGATTTGAATCAGGCTTATCAAGAATACTTGCAACGACAAGGCAAGGTTTCGGGCGAAACGCCTTGGTTTGCCGGACAAATCATCATGATTACCCACAATGATTACATGCTGGAAGTGTTTAACGGCGACATCGGTCTGATTATGAAAGATGAAGAATCGTTGAATGGCTTGTCTGCCTATTTTCCTGAGAAAGATGGATTCAAAAAAATTGCCATCAGCCGTTTGCCCGATTTTGAATCGGCTTTTGCCATGACGGTGCATAAGAGCCAAGGTTCTGAATATCGGGAAGTATGGCTGTTGCCCCCGTCAGTGCCTGCAACGACGGAAAGCGAAGAAGAAGCCCGAGGTTTGGATAAGGCTCTGCTTTACACAGCCATTACCCGTGCGCGTGAACGTTTTGTGTTTTGGGGAAATGCGGAGGAATTATGTCAGGCTGTGGGATGCCATCAAAAACGCAGGACGGCATTGGCCGATGCCTTGGAATGGCAGTTTGAACAGCTTGATGAGCAGGATTCTGTTTGACCTGAATCAAGAGGCCGTCTGAAAGAGGATAAAGCGTTTAAATCTGCTTGACTGATTACACTAATTTACATACGATAAAAATAATTAGTAAATAAAATGAATAAATTATACGAAATTCATAATTTTGTACGCTTTATCGAATACTTCACTTTCAATACCTTCTTTTGGAGAGTCGGCATGAAATTTCAAACCAAACTGATTGTAACCTGTATTTTATTGGCTTCATCGTCTTATTCTTTGGCAGAGAATGCTGATGGCGGACGTGATGCGGCGGCTTTGTCCACCACCAACGATTACGTCAATTCCGGCAGTATTATTCGCAAAGATGACGATAAAATCAGTATTTTCAATGATTTATTGACTATAAATGGTGGTTTGCGCGTGCGTGCGGATACCAAAGACATCAATGCCAACAACAGCAGCGTTAATCCGACGCCTGAAGATACCAATGCCAACTTTAATGCGGAGTTTTGGTTACGCGCAAAACTGTATAAAGATTGGAAATTGGTTGCCCAAATCGAGCCGAATATCGATTTGGAAACCGGTAAGTTCAACGGCGATCATGATGTGCCGGTGAATAAACTGTATGCCGAAGGTACTTTGTACAACAATATTAAAGCGCGTGTCGGTAAATTTGGTGCGTTCTCTTCATACGGCCGCGTATGGGATACCGAAGTAACCGGCGGCGAAATCTTCTTCGACAATAAAACCCTGCCTACCAAAATCTATGCGGGCCGCCGTACTGGCAATCTAAACGACAACACATGGGGCATTGGTGGCCGTCGCAGACATTTTGCCGCAGTTCAAAGCGTGTTGCCTGTAAATGAGAATATCAACGTCGGCGCAACGGTCAGCTACATGAAAGACATCGATGTACGCGGTGCGAAGAAAAATGCGGTCTTTGGAGAAATCGGTACGGATATCAAGTTTAATGACGATTGGCATTGGATGGCCGCAGTCAGCAAGTCCAATATCAAAGCCTATAATGATGCCGGACAAAAAATTAAAAATGATGGCGTGTTCACTGAAGTACGCTATAAATTGGCCGACTGGAACGTCCGCAATTCTTACGACGTATTCTTGAACTACCGCCGTGTCGGTTTGTTGTCCGGTGTCTCTTCTGTTGAGGATTACAGCAAAAACGTCCAAGGCGTGCAAATCGGTGCGACCTATATTCCTTGGAAAAACTGGAAACTCAAAGGCTTCTATTTGGCCGGTAAACAGGTTACACCTACTGTCGGCACGGATAAGCAGGATGTAAACGTTATTCGTGGTCAGTTAGAATATAAATTTTAATCATTACAAATAAAAAACAGGCAGGATGTCCTGCCTGTTTTTGGTTTTCAGACGGCATGGATATGGGGCCGTCTGAAATAATGGATTCGACGCTTACCAGCTATCGCGTTTCATACGGTCAAGCTGGCGGCGGTCGCGTTTGGTTGGGCGTCCGTCCGGATAAGCGGCACTGATGCGGCTGGCTTGGTCGAGCTGTTTTTGAGCTTCGCGTTCGGCAGCCGTTTTCATGTCTTCTTCGTAGAGTAAACGCGCTTCCGGTGCCGGTCGGCGTTGATGATTGAGCGCGGCAACTTTGAATTTGTAGGGAAGGGAGTTCAAAGTCATGTCGATGGTGTCGCCGGCAGAAATATTTTTGCTGTTTTTCACCTTTGAGCCGTTTACCAAAACCCTGCCCAGCTCAATATGTTTTTGTGCCAGCGCGCGGGTCTTGAAAAAGCGCGCGGCCCAAAGCCATTTGTCCAAGCGCATGGACGAATTGTCATGATCGTTTTTCATAGCCTGTTTGAAATGATTGAACTGAATTGAAGTTTATCATAAGATACGGCACTTCATGAGTTTAGTGCAGATATACTATTTCTTTGTTAAAGGCCGTCTGAAAGATTTTTTATTGCAAAAGATGGCAGTTTCCCTTTGAGAAATGCTGTCAAATACGTCTGATTAGCGTATCATGTCAGCAACCGTTACCGAGAGCTTTGTTTTATGAAACCCGTTTTTTTGGACTTCGAACAACCCATCGCCGAATTAACCAATAAAATTGACGAGTTGCGATTCGTACAAGACGAATCTGCCGTTGATATTTCCGACGAGATTGCCAGACTGCAAAAGAAAAGCAGCGAGTTGACCAAGTCAATTTTCAGCAAGCTGACTCCGGCTCAAATTTCACAAGTGTCCCGCCATCCGCAACGTCCTTATACTTTGGACTACATCAACGGTATTTTTACCGATTTTGAAGAGTTGCATGGCGACCGCCATTATTCTGACGATCATGCCATTGTCGGCGGTTTGGCGCGTTTCAACGGCCAAAGCGTGATGGTTATCGGCCATCAAAAAGGTCGCGATACCAAAGAAAAAATCCGCCGTAATTTCGGTATGCCGCGTCCTGAGGGTTACCGTAAGGCATTGCGCTTGATGAAGACTGCCGAAAAATTCAATATTCCAGTTATGACCTTTGTCGATACACCAGGCGCGTATCCGGGCATTGGTGCAGAAGAACGCGGCCAGTCTGAAGCCATCGGCCGTAATTTGTACGAACTGACCCGCCTGCATGTGCCGGTATTGTGCACCATCATTGGCGAAGGTGGTTCGGGTGGCGCGTTGGCAGTGGCTGTCGGCGACTATGTTAATATGCTGCAATACTCGACTTATTCGGTGATTTCTCCCGAAGGTTGCGCCTCTATTCTTTGGAAAACTGCTGAAAAAGCAGCAGATGCCGCGCAAGCATTGGGTATTACCGCCAAACGCCTGCAAGAATTGGATGTCATCGACAAAGTGATTGATGAGCCTTTGGGCGGCGCACACCGTGATTTTGAAACCACGATGAAAAACGTTAAAACCGTTTTGGAGCAGCAATTAAGCGAAGCGCAAAGTATGACCATGCCTGACTTGCTTTCTCGCCGTTTTGACCGCATCATGGCTTACGGTAAATTTACCGATAAATAAGTTTGACTGCTGAAAAAGCAAGCAGATGTCGCTGCTTGCTTTTTTTGTGTTCTATTTTTGAGTCATTCACAATTTCAGGCCGTCTGAAATGTCGCAAGTATCCCCTGATTCCCTATTTAAAAGTTTTCAAACAGCTTTTCCTGATTTGCCGAACCATACTGTTTTTGAAGTTGGCTTGAGTGGCGGATTAGATTCTGTCGTCCTGCTGCATCTTTTGCATCGGATGCGCGAATTTCGCCATTTTGATTTGCGTGCCGTTCATGTTCATCACGGTTTAAGCACCAATGCCGACAGTTGGGCAAAATTTTGTCAGGATTATTGTCAGCGTCTGGATGTTGCCTTGCGGGTGTGCCGCGTTAATGTGCAAAACCAAGGAAAAGGTTTGGAAGCGGCAGCTAGGGCTGCCCGATATCAGGCATTTTCAGACGGCCTGAGGAAAATTATTGTTTTGGCCCATCACCACAATGATCAAATCGAAACATTTATGTTGTCGGCTGTGCGCGGGGGCGGATTACGCGGTATGGCAGCCATGCCTGTATGGCGTAATTTAAATGAAGAAATTCAAATCTGGCGACCACTTTTGGCATTTTCTCGTCAGGAATTGGCTGAGTATGCGCAACAGTGGGGATTATCTTTTGTTGAAGACGAAAGTAATGAAGACTCCGGCTATTTACGCAATTGGATGAGAAATCAGGCTTTACCGCAATGGCAGCAGCGTATTCCGAATTTTGAGCAGCAAATTTGTGCCAATGTTCGATTATTGCAGGAAGATTTGCAGCTTTTAGATGAATTGATTGAGTCTGAATACCAGCGCATTAGTCCAAACGGAATATTCAGCATCAGCCTGTGGAGGCAATGTACGCCGCTTTTGCGTCGTCGACTGCTTTGGTATTTTTTGCGAAAGCAAACGGAATCATTGCCTTCTTATCACAGTATTGCCGATTTTGCCCGAGTATTGGAAACCGCTGATCAGGCGCAGTTGAATTTGCCAGATGGGGAACTGGTCGCATATCGGGACAAGCTGTTTGTTTGTCAGGAAAGTGAGTTTCAAAAACTGCCTTGGTGTAATGGCAGGGAAGTTCAAGGCCGTCTGAAAGATATTTTGCTCGAAAATGGTTTTGTTTTATTACCGTTTAAGGGAGGTTTGTCGGAAGAGGAGTTGGAGAAGCCGGCGGTACTTAGAAGTGTGGTCAAAGGTGATGTGATTCAGTCGGGACAGAGGGAAAAATCAGTCGAAAAACTATTGCAAGAGTGTCATATTGTGCCACTCGTCCGTAAATATTGGCCGATTATCCTAAGTATGGGCAACAAGTGCCTTGCTGTTGTTAATCTTCGGGTGGGAAGCGATGTTCAAATAGGCGAAGGCTATCTGCCTGTTCATGAAAAGTTGGTCAAATATATAGCAGAAAAGTAAAGAGAATAACTTTAAATTTAGTAAGTATTAGTAATTTAACTACTTGTGCTAAGTGTATATATAATAAGCAATACAGCTTATGTTAGAGCATCTGCACGAATAAACTTTTGCGATTAAATGTAATCTTGTGGAACTATTTCAAAGCGATGCTGTCTTTATTGTGCACAGCACGCTTTACTATTTTTTGGTTTAAAGCAGTAAAACGATTAAAGGTTGGGTATGAACGATCGCCAAATAGATCAAGTTTTGGTGGAGCGCGCGCAGAAAGGTGACCATAAGGCATTCGAGATGCTGATGTCCAAGTATCAGCGTCGGCTAAACAGACTGATTTCCCGTTTTATTCAGGATGAGCATGAAGTGCACGATGTAACCCAAGAAGCAATGATTAGGGCTTATCGTGCGCTGGTTAATTTTCGCGGTGAGAGTGCGTTTTATACATGGCTGTACCGTATCGGTATCAATACGGCAAAGAATTTTCTGACCACTTCGGGTCGCCAGTTTTTTGTCAGTTCGGAAGCAGCCAATGAGGAGGGAGATGTTCTTGATTTAACCGATCAGATTGCGGATTACCATACGCCGGAAGCTGAAATGATGAATCGGGAAATCTTGCAGACCGTCGAAGCAAGCATTGCGCAACTGCCAGACGATATGCGTCAAGCCATTACGCTTAGGGAAATGGATGGCTTGTCTTATGAAGAAATAGCTCGGGTAGTGGATTGTCCGATAGGTACTGTACGTTCGCGTATTTTCAGAGCGCGTGAACTGATTGCAAAAGATTTGCGGCCGCTGTTGGATACTTCTGAAGATCAAAGGTGGTAATAAAAATGAACGAAAAAACAAATAAAGCATTGGAGTATGTGTCTGCATTGATGGACGGTGAAGCATTGACTGATGAGATGCTGGATGCCGTATTGGCAGACGAGGAAGCTATGCGCGCTTGGCATGAGTACCACATTATCGGCGACTGTATCCGTCAGGGTGCAGCGGCAAGTGTTGCCGGTGAAACCATGCAAAGCAAAGCATTTACAGTGCCTCAAGCCGAAGCTGAAGGCAAACAGGAAAAATATGCTCAGCGTGAAGCGGCTAATAGCGGCTTCTTCAAATTCTTCGCAGCTGCTGCCAGTGTGTGTGCGATTGCTGTTGCAGTATGGCAATTTACACCGCAATCTTCTCGTGACGCTATGCCGGTTGCAGAGAAGTCTAATACTCAGCCTGCCCAAAATATCATTCCGGTAAGCGGTACGCCTAGTGATAAAGCGGCTTCTGAGCCTGGCGAGACTGTTGTACCGAATGCGGCAAAAGACGGCAAACTTGAAAACCGTCCTACTGTTCGCACCGAGCAGCAAAATGAGCAGCAGACTGTTGTGCAGTAAAAAATGAAATCATGTGAAACCCTTGCTTTATTGCAAGGGTTTTTTATTTTCGTAGTAAAACCGTTAGGCCGTCTGAAAGCATAGCTTCAACGAAGTCAAAACAGTTATAATGCGCTCCATGAAACTGATTACCTCTGCTCAAAACGAACAGCTCAAACATTTATTCCGTCTGCTGACGCAGGCCAAAGCAAGGCGTGAAAGCGGTGAAACCGTATTGGAAGGCGTACATTTGCTGCAAACTTATTTGCAAAGCGGAGGTACGCCCAAACAGGTTTATCTGCCTGAAAAGAAACAGCAACATATTGAAATTCAAGAAATTACGGCGCAGTTGGACGAGGGATTGATTACTTGGGTCGGTAACGAAGCGCTGTCTAAAATCACCAGTCTGACCGATGCCGATGATGTGATGACTTGGATTGATATTCCGAAGCAAACTGGCTTGCCTTCAGACGGCGATTGCGTGGTATTAGAGCGGATACAAGACCCGGGCAATGCAGGCACGATTTTGCGCAGCACGGCGGCAGCCGGAGTCAAGCAAATCGTGTGCGGCAATGATTCCGTGGATATCTGGTCGCCTAAAGTGTTGCGAGCGGGGATGGGCGCGCATTTTCTGCTGTCTATTTTCAGCCGAGTGGAATTATCCGCTTGGATGGAAACGTATAAGCATCAAATTTGGGCAACTGCCTTGGGCGGTCGCAATATCGGTTTGTATGAGATGGATCTCAGTCAACCTTGTGCTTGGGTGTTTGGCAATGAAGGCAGCGGCGTGAGTGAAACGGTAAAAGAGAAGGCCGATGCCTGTGTCAAAATTCCCATGTTGGGGCAAACCGAATCCCTGAATGTCGCGATGGCGGCAACGGTTTGTCTGTTTGAACAAATGCGGCAGCGTATCCATGCCCAGGCCGTCTGAAAACAATAATACGATTTTATTTTAAGGAACAAAAATGCAAATACTGACTTTTGATGAAGCGGCACGCAGCCGCTTGATGGAATTGTTGGATGCCAAATCCGAAGCCTACAACACCATGCGTTGTGATGAAGTTCAAGGTTTTATGATGGCTTTATTGAGCGGTCCGGATGCTTTGAATCCGACCAACTGGCTGCCTGAGATTTTAGGTGAAGAATCTTTGTTTGATGCCAAAGAGCGCACTGAAATCGAGCGTTTGGTGATGGCAATGGCCGCCGATATGCGCATGAAGCTCAACGAAAAAATTCTGCCTGATTTGTGGTTTTATGAAGATGAAGCCGGCAATCCGGATTTTTACACTTGGTGTAACGCCTACCTTTACGCATTGGATATTGTGCCTACCGATTGGTTTGAAGCAGTCGATCAGGAAGAGTTTGAAGATTTGTTCTATCCGATCATGGCTTTTGGGGGCATCTACGACGAAGAGGAAAACGGCGAAGTTATTTTACATCTGAATGAAAAAGAGTTGACCCAGCTGGAATCTGATTTGCCGCATGTCCTGCTTGATATTTACTGGTATTGGCAGGCCATCATCAATAAACCTCAAACCGTCCGCCGCGAAGGTGAAAAAGTGGGGCGCAACGATCCTTGCCCATGTGGCAGCGGTAAAAAGTACAAAGCCTGCTGCGGCAAATAAACCATGAAATAAAAAGGCCGTCTGAATGCTTGAAATTCAGACGGCCTTTAATATTTTTTGTTTAGAAGAATGAGGCTAACCAAACAAACAGGATGGTCAGTGCGATGGTCAAGGCGCAGCCGATTTTGGCTACTGTGCCGATGATAAAGCCGATAAACGTACCGATACCGACTTTGCCTGCCTGCCAAGTGTCTTTGCGTGCGATAAATTCGCCGATGGCCGCACCGGTCAACGGGCCGAGCAACAAGCCGGGAATGGAAAAGAATGCGCCGACAATGCCGCCGATAAATGCACCCCAAACCGCGGTTTTACTTGCTCCGGTATATTTTGCACCCAATGCGCCCGCCACATAGTCCATCGCAGTACCGAATACGGCAACGATGGCCAAAAAGGTCAGCGTACCCGAGCCAAACACTTGATAATCGCCGGCATAACCCAACAGCCATGCGCCACCAAACATCAAACCCAATCCGGGTAAGGCAGGGTAAATCGTGCCTAAAATGCCGACAACAATGGCGATCAAGCCGAGAACGATGAGAACAGCAGTCATGAGGTTCCTTTTGAATGTAAGAGTGTAATAACGGCAGTATTATGGGCACGTTTTGTTATATTTTCATGAGAGATTGTGCAATAAAATGAAAAATTATCCGGAGGCGCACCCAATTAAAATCGATGGATAAATATCTGAGCGAATTATTGTGAATCATGCTCTGAATGATTGAATAAATTTCTATTCAAATATAAAAGCAGGCCTACCAATACGGCTAAGTACACTGCAACCCAATACGCATCTGTATAACCAATAGCCTTTGCCAGCCGTAGGGCGGCGAAACCGGCCGCGTAACTGCCGAGCAGGACGACGGAAAATTGCAGGCTGCTGTCGAGTGCAGCGGTGGCGCGGTCGGATTTGTCCATCACCAACGCCAGTATCACCGGCAGCAGCAGCGTGTAGCTCAGGCTAAGGGCGATGATTTGCGCGGGGGGCAGCCAAGGGTGGACGCGGGCGAGCGTATCGATGGCGGTCATGGACGCCAAAAGCGGCAGTTGCAGCGCGTAGAGCAGGAACACAAGTTTGCGGAGTGGATAATTGCGCGAAAACCAGCCCGACAGCGGAGTCACAATCAGGCAGGCAACAGGAATGCCCACCGCCAAAATTCCGCCCGTCTGTTTCGGAGTGAAGCCCAAATCCGCTAGTTTGGGCACAAAAGTCGCCGCCATAAACGCATACGGTGCGGCAACGGCAAACAGCAAAACCAGCCACCGCCAGCCCGTTTCAGGTTGCTGCCAAAAAGAAACCAGCCGCGTTGCCAACGCCGTCCAACTGCCTTGCGCCGTCGGACTTTCCGGCTCGCGGTAGTACAAGAGTTGCAGCAACATCAGCAGGCTGAACGCCAGCATAAAGCCAGCCGCCGCCGTCTGTCCGTATTCCTGATACAGCCACAACACCAGCGCGCCGCCGATCATCTTGCCGCCGCGTGCCGCCATCGTTTGAATCACGCCGCCGAAACCGCGTTCGCGGTGCGGCAGGACGATGCACGACAAACCCAGCATCGCGCAGCCGTACACCGCCGACATCGCCGAGAGCAGTACGCAGCAGGTCAAAAGCAGCGCGAAGTTCTGCGTTATGTCGGTACAGGCCATCAGCCCGAACACTGCCGAAAGCCCCAGCGTCGCCGCCAGCAGCCAGCCACGAAACCGCCCGAACCGCCCCGCCGGCCGCCGCTCCATCAGTGCGGCAAACAATACCTTCGCCGCTTCGATACTGCCGATTAAATGAATCCAGCTTAGTTGATTCAGGCTGTAACCGTGATTTTTCAAAATAGCGACCAGCGCGACCAGATAAAAACCGGTTAGCGTGAATTTGTAAGTGCTACCGCCGATAAGCAGCAGCCAGTCGCGTGAGTTTGGGGAAGTCTGATTGTCGGACATCACATGATTCTTTTGAAGATGAGGCAAATAAAGGGACAAGGCCGTCTGAACATATTGGGTGGCAATACTTGATTTGTATTTAAATAGGTTTAGTATCTTTTCAGACGGCCTTCAACGCTTCTTCTGCGCGAAGCAGGGCGGTTGTTTCATCTGCCTCGACGATGTAGTTCACGCCCAGCGCGGGGCCGAGTTTGGACGATTGTTCGCGGAAGAACGCCAGTTGCGCTGCGTCGGGTTCGATGAGAAGCATGGCAGCGCAGCGTTCGGACAGTTGCGACCGATGTGCCTTTATCCATTCGATGTAAGTTTTGCGGTCGGCAATGCGCTGTTCATCGCTTACCTGCCGCCGCATCGGGGTGCAGACGGTGGCGAAGCGGGAGGTTTGGTTTAACAGGGTTTCGAATTCGGTTAGCCAGCCGGCGAAGTCGGCGACGTGGGTCAGGTCGGTCAGGTAGATGGTGCCTTCGGGCAGGGTTTTGGCGGGGGTGAAGTAGTGCATGGGATTCCTTTGGGTGTTTTGGAGGAATAAACGGTAGGCCGGGCATAAATGTCCGACCTATGTTTTTTCAGACGGCCTCTATCATTTCAGCTTCATTTAAAACTTCCATTCCGCGCTCACGCCCACGCTTCTGGGGCGTTGGTAGAGCGCGTCTTGGCGGTCGGCGCTGGAAATGAATATGGGTTGGCGGCGGTTGAGCACGTTGTCGGCGTAGAGTGAGACGCGGCCTTGTTTGAAGTTGTAGGCGGTGTAGAGATTGACTTGGTTGTATGCGCCGATTTTGCCCGATTCGGCATTATCGGCGGCGGAGTAGTAGCCGCCGTAGAAGCGCACGTCGCCGCCGGCTTCCCAGCCTTTGTCGTTCAGGTATTTCACGCCGATGTTGGCGGTGTATTTGGGCGCGCGGCCGAGTTTGTTGCCTTCGATGCCGCTGTCGGGATAGCTTTTGATTTTGGTGTTGAGCAGCCCCAGTCCGGTGGTGAGTTTCAGGCTGTCGGTCGCCTGCCAGTCGGCGGCAAGTTCCGCGCCGTAGGTATGGACTTTTTTGGCGTTGCGGATGACGACGGAGTTGGTACCGAGATAGAAGGGGAGCTGCATGTCGCGGTAGTGGTTCAGGAACAGGTTGCCGGAGAGTTGCAGGCGGCGGTCTGCGCTGCGCCAGCGGGTGTACCACTCGTAGTTGTTCACATATTCGGGTTCATAAGTGTAGGTTACGACGGGGCGGCCGAAGGTGATGCCCGCACCGCCGGGGTTGTAGCCGCGTGCGGCTTTGATGCCGCTGACCCATTGGTCGGTGGGTTTGAAGGCAATGTCGATTTTGGGCAGGAACACGGTCTGGCCTTTGTCCAAATCAAGGTGCAGTGCGCCGCTGCCGCCGTTTCGTTTGTGCGTTTCTTTTTCAATGCGAGCGGCGGCCGTGATGTCCCATTTTTCGCTGGGGCTGTATGTGGTTTCGGCAAACAGGGCGCGCACGCTGTTGCGGTCGTCAAAGGTGTTGCGGCCGCCGACGTTGCGGATGTTCACCCATTCGTCTTGTTTGCTGCGGAAGTAGTGCAGCCCAGCAAGGCCTTTCAGACGGCCTTTGTTGGAAAAATGCAATACCGGCTCCCATTGCAGTTCGCGGCCTTTGAGTTCGGCGGGCACGCCTTGCGGGCTGACGGTCATCGGTAGATGCAGCCGCTTGTTGTGGTAGCGGCCGTAAACCAGTTTGTTTTCCAGTTTCAGATAATCGTTAAGCTGCCACGATACGTCCCAGATGCCCGATGTCGAGCCGGTTACGAACACGGGCTTTTCTTTTAAAAAACGGCGGCTGGCGGTGTTGCCCATGATTTCGTTTTGCGGCGCGCGCGAACGGATGTGGTTCAGCGTCAGGCGGCTGTAAAAATCGGGATGGTTTTCGGGTGTGAGCAGGAGTTTGAAGCGCACGTTGGTGTTTTCCACGCGGCGCGGGTTGCCTGTCGGCTCGTAGGACACGAACGGCTCGTAACTTTCACGTTGCTGCCGTTCCGCGCTCAATCTGAAGGCAAGGTTGTTTTTCACAATCGGGCCGGACACTACGCCGGCGATGTTGCGCGTTTTCTGGTTGCCCAAACCCAAGCGCAGCGCGCCTTCCCATTCGTCGGTCGGGTCTTTGGAACGCATCACCACCGCGCCCGCCACCGCGTTCTGCCCGCGCACATGGCTTTGTGGCCCGCGCAAGACTTCCACCTGCTGCATGTCCCACAGCGACTGCGTGCCGAAGGCGTATTCGTTGTAAGTGGCGGAGCGGCCGTCTATGGACAGGTTCAGGCGCGGCCGAGTGCCCGCAAAAAACGCCACCGCACCGACGGCGGGTCCCGAGCCGTCCACGCCGCGCACGGTCGGCAAATCGTTGCCGTTGCCTAAATCCACCGTGTTCACAGTCTGTTTGAGCAGGTCGGTTGCGGAAAGGTTGTGGCCGCTGCGGTCGATGTTTGGCGTGGTGAAAACGCGGTTGGACGTGGCGGTTTCAAAGCCGCTGCGGTTAGCACGTTCGCCGGTGACGACGACTTCTTCCAACTGCACCTGTTCCGCGTCTTGCGCCGCATCGGCGGCATAAATCCATTCGGAGGCAAAGGCGGCGGCAATCAATAGAGGCAGGCGACGGAGGGTGTGTTTCTGCATTTCTTATCCTTTCAGACGGCATACGTCGGGGCGGATTGAATATCAGGCAATCAATTTCTCCGTCAGTATGCAAATATTTGTGTTTACACATTTACATAAAACAAACTATTAATGTAAAGTATAAGAAATAAGAAACAGGAATGCAAGTGTTTATCATTCACTTTACTTCCCCTCTTATCTTGTGAATCGTCTAAAAAAATCCCTCTCCTATTTTGGGGAGAAGGTTGGAGGAGGGAGATTCTGTAATCTTCATGAATTTAGCCTGCCAAGCATCCGACAGTCCTCATCCGTAGGGCAGTGAAGGAATAAGGAAAGAGGCCGTCTGAAACGCCGCCATATTGCCATTGCAGCCGTGGGGAAATATGATAAGCATCCGACTTGCGGATAACTTTAATGAAAAACCTTTATGAACAAAATCAAAATCTTCTTACCGTCATGACTGCCAGCAAACAACAAACCATCGCCGACACCGCCCGCCGCTTATTCCGCGAACATGGCTTTTCTGCCGTATCCGTAGGCAGTATCTGCGCCGAGGCCAGCGTCAGCCGCGTTACTTTTTACAAATATTACAGCGGTAAAAACGCACTCTTGCAGGAAATTGTTACCGAGCAGAAAAACCGCGTCCGTGCCGAATTTGAAAATCTGCTTGAACGGCAATGCAGTCTGCGCGAAGCCGCTGAGGCTGTGTTTGCCCTGCAAAAACAATCGTTTGAAGAACTTTATTCCGCCGCCTTCCTGCGCGACATTGAAGAGAACACCGATTTGGAGCTGGAGCGGTTTTTCCACGAATTGAATGAAGAAAAATACGCCTTTATGCGCGGATTCTTCCACACCCTGCAACAACGCCGCCTGATTCAGCCCGATTTGCCGGTGGAACTCATCGACCTGTTCATCCGTCAGGCGGATATATTGATGCGCCATCCGCAACTGACCGCGCTTTATGCCGCCGCGCCGCAAAAGCTGCCGCAAGACGTATTGGGATTGCTGCTGCACGGTTTGTCAGGGAAAGAATAGATAAAAAAGAATAGAAAAAATTTCAAATTTGAATATTCAGACGGCCTTTCGGTAAATAGCTACCGAAAGGCCGTCTGAAAATTAAATGGAATTATAAACCGCAAGTTTTAGGTTTGTTTGCCAGAATATTGATGACTTTGCGTTCGGCTTTTTGCGGCTCGATTTTGATTTCGCTTTCGTCTTCTTCGCTGCCGTCGGAGAAACGTTCCGGCATTTTTTCGCTGTCAAACGCTAAGTCGCCACCATGTTTCAGGTTTTGACCGCGTTCCAAGCCGACAAAGTCGAAGAGTTCGGTATCGGCCAAATGTGATGGAACGACGTTTTGCAGGGCGGAGAACATGGACTCGATACGGCCGGGGAAGCGTTTGTCCCAATCGCGCAGCATGTCGCCGATGACTTGGCGTTGCAGGTTGGGCTGCGAGCCGCAGAGGTTACACGGGATGATTGGGAATTGTTTCAGCTCGGCATATTTGATCAAGTCCTTCTCTTTGACATATGCGAGAGGACGGATGACGATGTGTTCGCCGTTGTCGCTGACTAGTTTGGGCGGCATGGCTTTGAGTTTGCCGCCGTAAAACATATTCAGGAACATGGTGGCAAGGATGTCGTCGCGGTGGTGTCCCAAGGCGATTTTGGTGCAGCCCAATTCTTTTGCGGTGCGGTAGAGGATGCCGCGGCGCAGGCGGCTGCACAGCGAACAAGTCGTTTTGCCTTCGTCCAATACGCGTTTAACGGTGGAGTAGGTGTCTTCTTCAACGATTTTGTAGGGAACGCCGATACTTTCGAGATAGGTCGGCAATACTTCTTCGGGGAAACCCGGCTGCTTTTGGTCGAGATTGACGGCGACCAGTTCGAAATCAATCGGCGCGCTGGCTTGAAGCTGGCGCAGAATGTCTAAAAGGGCGTAGCTGTCTTTGCCGCCGGAAAGGCAGACCATGATTTTGTCGCCCGGCTCGATCATGTTGAAATCGTTAATGGCATCGCCAACGGCGTGGCGCAGGCGTTTGCTGAGTTTGTTGTTTTCTAATTCTTGTTTGGTTTTTTTGGACATGGCTGTTTGTGCTTTGAAATAATAGAAAAATTTAAGGGCGGTATTGTACCGCAAAAGAATAAAGGCCGTCTGAAAAACTGCGCTTGCTTGATTGAAGCGGCGTTTTCAGACGGCCTGATATTTGTGCTTTATTTGATTTGAAGGGCGGTAATTTTGATTTCAACCTTCCAGTCGGGCGAAGCCAGTTTCGCCTCCACGCAGGCGCGGGCCGGAGCGCGCTCAGGGGCTGTCCATGCGTCCCAGGCTTCGTTCATGGCGGCGTAGTCGTTCATATCGGGCAGATAGATGGTGGCCTCCAAAATATGGGCTTTGTCGGATTGGCATTGTGCGAGCCATGAATCGATTTGCGCCAAAACGTTTTCAGTTTGCGCTTTGGCGTCGGCTTCAGGATTTTCGGGAACCATGCCGGAGAGGAAAACCAAGCCGTTGGCTACGACGGCTTCCGAATAGCGTTTGCTTGCACCAAGATAGCGGATGTCCATGTTGTCTCCTGATTTCAAAAAGAAGGTATGGTAACATTGCAGTTGTTTACGTTCCACATTTAAGAGGGGCCGTCTGAAAAGGGTGGCGGAAAACAACTCATGAGTAAAGCAGAATATCCGGTTACGCAGGCAGTGCGCTTTTTACGCAGTAAGAAAATCGATTTTGTCCCTTATGTTTATGCGTATGAAGAACATGGTGGTACGGCGCGTTTTGCCGAATGTACGGGTAAGCCCGAGCATCAAGTCATCAAAACGATTGTTTTGCAGGATGAGCATAAAAAAGGTTTGGTTGTTTTAATGCACGGCGACAAGCATATTTCCACCCGCAATTTGGCGCGTGAACTGGGCTTGAAACACATCGAGCCGGCAACGGCGGATCAGGCAGCGAAATGGACGGGCTATTTGGTCGGCGGAACATCGCCATTCGGTATGAAAACTGCGTTGCCGGTTTATGTGGAAGAAAGTATTTGGGCTTTAGACGAGATTTTTATCAATGGCGGCAAGCGAGGGTTTATCGTGGGCATGAAGCCTGAAAACCTGCGGACGCTCAATCCGAAAGATGTTCATGTTGCAGTCGATTCATAAAGGATAGGAATACAGATGGAACAAGTGAATTTATACGAAGTTTTGGGCGTGTCTCAGGATGCGGATATCAACGTTATCCGCGAGGCTTATGGCAAATTGGTGGCCAATCCGGATATTCAGAAAGATGCGGATCGGTTTAAAGCCATCGGACAGGCGTTTGAAGTATTGTCTCATCCGGAAAAACGTCTGGCTTATGATGCGGCTATGCAGTACGAGCGTCAGGAAGTCAAAGACAACAGCTTCAATGATACGGCGACAAATGTGGTCAACACGCCCAGCTCTGACGTAAAAAACTATGTTTTTATTGCTTATGTGACATATGCTGTGGGCTTATTGATTTTGTTTACCCCTGTTGTCGGTGTGATTATGGCGTATGTTAAACGCGATGAGGCTCAAGGCAGTATTTACGCCAGCCATATCGATTATTTGATTAAGACATTTTGGGTGTCTTTAGTGGGTACGGTTTTGGGAACTTTTACTACACTGATCTTAATTGGTTGGCTGATTTTGTTGGTAACTGCCATTTGGTTTATTTACCGTGTAGTCATCGGACTGATTAAACTGAATGAAGATAAGCCCGTCTCCAATCAAGGATGGTTTTAAAGCATGGCATATTTATTGGTAAGTATCGTTTGCAGCGTGTTGGTTTCCGTATTGCTGAAAGTGGCGCGCAAGCAAAAAATCAATATCGAGCAGGCGGTGGCGGTGAACTATATCGTTGCCATCACTTTGACCATACTGGTGTTAAAGCCTGATTTGAGCAATCCGCAGGTATTTTTACCGACTTGGTGGCTTTTTGCAGCCTTGGGCATATTGTTGCCAAGCGTGTTTGTCATTATGGGCAAATCGGTAGATGCGGCAGGTATCGTCAAATCGGACGCGGCACAACGCTTATCGCTGTTTCTGCCGATTGTCGCTTCATTCACGCTTTTCCATGAGCAGTTGACCGAAGGCCGTCTGATCGGTTTGGTATTGGCATTTACGGCACTGTTTTTCTTGCTTTGGAAAAGCGATGGCGGCAAGAAATCCGGCGGCCTCAGCACGCAAGTGATGCTGCTTTTGGGCGTTTGGTGCGGCTACGGCGTCATCGATATTTTGTTCAAGCAAGTGGCGAAAAGCGGTACCGCGTTTGCCGGTAATTTGCTGGTGGCGTTTTGTTTGGCCGGCATCTTGATGTTTGGCTACCTGTTTGCCAAAGGAAGCAAATGGACCAAAGAGGGCATAGTAGGCGGTATGATTTTGGGCTGTCTGAACTTTTTGAATATTGTTACCTATATCTCGGCACACCAAATCATGAAGGATAATCCGACATTGGTATTTGCCGGTATGAATATTGGCGTGATTGTATTGGGCACGCTGATTGGTGCGGCAATATTTAAAGAAAAAATCAGCAGCATTAATGCAGCCGGTATCAGCATTGCTATTTGCTCGATAGCCTGCCTGTTTTACTGGCCGCAGATTCGCAGCTTACTGGGTTAAAAATACTCAGGCCGTCTGAAAGTTTTCAGACGGCCTTATTTTTATTATAAAATAGCCATTCATGCGCCGATTTGTCCGTATGGAAATTAATTTGCGCTTACGGGCGTTTCTATGTTAAACAAAGAAGTTGAACTCACACAATAATATCGATAGTTACATCATGAAACATATTCAAAAACACATTCAATGCGCCGTTCTTGGCATGCTGGTATTGTCCGGCTGTCAATCGTATCAGGAAGATCAAAGCCGCCGCAGTAAAATGGCTCAATTCGCGCTTAACCATCCCGTAGCCGCCCAAGTTATCGGCATGGAAGACGAAGGCTTAATCAATATGACCAGTAATGCCACACGCTTTGCCGAGCGTTCAGGTTTGGACGACAAAGCAAACGGCGACAGCAGGGGAACACAGGTCAATGCCGTACGCCAAGCATTATGGCAGGCAGCGATTGCTTCTAAATTCGACAGCATTATTGCCGAAAAAGCAGGTAATGCGCGCCTGACGGATATGGAGTTGCGAGAAGGTAAAGACGACTACTTCAGCCGTTACCTTGCCGACCAAGCGGTCGATCAGCGCAACAACCGTATCGGCCGCAGTATCGGCAGTGCTAAGCCCGACAGCGATATGAAAACGCTGGCGGCAAGCATTTTGTTCTACTACAACAAAGTAGGCTTGTGGACGGCTTCCGAAGTGAAAAACCGTTGGCACATCAAACAGGAAAAACTTTCAGACGGCCAGTATGCCGAGGCATTGAAAAATATCGCCAAATTGGATCAAAACGGCATGACCGAACAGGAACGTAGCGGTTATAAAACCGATACGCTCAGCGAAATCAAACGTTCGGTTAAGGCCATGCGTCAAGTCGAAGACTGATTTTAAGACTTCATTATTTAAAGGCAATTATTATGAATTTCCCTCCGCGTTATGTCTCAAACACCCGTATGCGCCGTATGCGTAAAGACGATTTTTCACGTCGCCTGATGCGCGAGCATACTTTGACGGCAGATGATTTGATCTATCCGGTTTTTGTGTTGGAAGGCCAGAATCAGGAAGAGGCAGTCCCATCCATGCCCGGCGTCAAACGCCAAAGTTTGGACAAATTGTTGTTTACCGCTGAAGAGGCGCTGAATCTCGGCATTCCTATGCTGGCTTTGTTTCCCGTGGTAACACAAAACAAAACCGAGTTTGCAGAGGAAGCTTATAATCCTGAAGGCTTGGTGCCGACAGTGGTACGAACCCTGCGCGAGAAATTCCCAGAGCTGGGTATCATGACCGACGTTGCCTTGGACCCTTATACCATTCACGGCCAAGACGGTTTAACCGATGAAAATGGCTATGTCCTCAACGATGAAACCATTGAAGTTTTGGTAAAACAGGCTTTGTGTCATGCTGATGTAGGCGCACAAGTCATTGCACCATCCGACATGATGGACGGACGTATTCTTGCTATCCGCGAAGCCTTAGAAGATGCCGGACATATCCATACACGCATCATGGCATATTCTGCAAAATATGCTTCAGCTTTTTACGGTCCGTTCCGTGATGCTGTCGGCAGCTCCGGCAATTTGGGTAAGGCAGACAAGAAAACCTACCAAATGGATCCTGCAAACACTAACGAAGCCTTGCATGAAGTAGCATTGGATATTCAAGAGGGCGCAGATATGGTAATGGTAAAACCGGGTCTGCCGTATCTTGATGTCGTCCGTCGAGTCAAAGACGAATTCGGCGTACCGACTTATGCTTACCAAGTTTCCGGCGAATATGCCATGCTTCAGGCAGCCATTCAAAACGGTTGGCTGGATGGCGAAAAAACCATTTTGGAAAGCCTGTTGGCATTCAAACGCGCCGGCGCCGATGGTATTTTGACTTACTATGCGATTGAAGCGGCAAAATTGTTGAAGAAGTAAAATAAAGAAATCAATTAAAAAGCGGCAAACAGTGTTTATCCTGTTTTGCCGCTTTTTTGTATTACTTAAGATTGGCTCAATAGGGAACCGACTAAGATTATTTTTTTAAAATCTAAAAAATCTTGTATAGTCATTTTGACCAAATAAAGGCTGTCTGAAAAACAGTTCTCTGATTTTTCAGACGGCCTTATATGATTAAACCTTAGTGGTGGCTACACCCGCCGTGGGTTTCACGCAAAGCTTCGGCTGCTTGCTCGTCTGCGTGGTAGCTTGAGCGAACCATTGCGCCGATGGCGGCATTGGTAAAGCCCAATTCGTATGCTTCTTTTTCAAAAACTTTGAATTGGTCGGGCGTTACATAGCGCAAGACGGGCAAGTGGCCGTCTGAAGGTTGCAGATATTGGCCGATGGTAATCATCTCGATATTGTTGGCACGCATATCGCGCATGATTTCGCGCACGTCCTCGTCTGTTTCGCCCAAGCCGACCATGATGCCGGACTTGGTCGGGATATGGGGCATCATTTCTTTGTAGCGGCGCAGAAGCTCGAGGGAGTGTTGGTAGTTGGCACCCGGACGGGCTTTTTTATACAGGCTTGGATGGGTTTCCAAGTTGTGGTTCATTACATCGGGTGGTGTTTCTGCCAAGATTTCCAGTGCGATGTCCAGACGGCCGCGGAAATCGGGAACAAGGATTTCGATTTTGGTATTCGGGCTGGTTTCGCGGATGGCTTTAATGCAGTCGGCGAAATGTTGGGCACCGCCATCGCGCAGGTCGTCACGGTCGACGGAAGTGATCACGACATAGCGCAGGTTCATGGCTTTGACGGATTCGGCCAAGTGTTTAGGCTCGTCAGGATCCAACATGTTGGGGCGGCCATGGCCAACGTCGCAGAACGGGCAACGGCGGGTACAAATATCGCCCATAATCATGAATGTGGCCGTACCTTTGGTAAAGCATTCGCTGATGTTTGGACAAGATGCTTCTTCGCACACGGTATGCATTTTTTGTTCGCGAAGAATATTTTTGATTTCAAAGAATTTCTTGCCCGGTAATTTGGCGCGGATCCATTCGGGCTTTTTCAATTTTTGTTCCAATGGAACAACTTTAATCGGAATGCGTGCAGTTTTGTCTGCGCCTTTCAGTTTGATGCCGCGTTTTGGGTCGTTTTTTACTTCTTCACTCATGGTGATGTGTTCTTTCTGTCGTTATAAAGGCCGTCTGAAAAGCTGATTGCGGCCTTTATGGCCTAAGGGCTTGTGGGTTCAGAGGGGCTGTTAAAGGATGGCGTTGGGGCTGAATATTTTCAGACGGCCTTATGCCAGCTCTTTTTGTAAATGCTTGGTCAGTTTGTCTGCAACTTCTGCCAAACTGGGTGCCGGAGAGACATAGTCGGCAATTTGGGTCATTTCCATACCAGCATAACCGCAGGGGTTGATATGGGTAAACGGACTTAAATCCATGTTCACGTTAAGCGCCAAGCCGTGGTAAACGGAGCCGTCTTTGATACGCAGGCCCAGGGAAGCGATTTTACGCTCGCCGACATAAACGCCGGGACGTTTGGGGTCGGCGGCTGCTTCGATGCCGTATTCTGCCAAGGTGGCGATGATGCTGTTTTCAAGTGCGGAAACGATATGGCGCACACTGGTCTTACGGCGTTTGAAATTGATCATCGTATAAACGACCAATTGGCCAGGACCGTGGTAGGTAATTTGACCTCCTCTGTCAATTTGGACAACGGGAATATCGTCGCGGATGAGGAGGTGTTCGGGCTTACCGGCCAAGCCTTGAGTGAATACGGGCGGATGTTCGACCACCCATAATTCGTCTTCGGTATTTTCGTCACGCGAGGCATTAAATGCCTTCATGGCTTCGAAAGTCGGCAGGTAATCGACCAAGCCTTTGTGCACGATTTTCATTACAGCACCACTTTTACCAATTCGTGTGAAGTCAGGTCGCGGTAGATATTGTCGAGCTGCTCTTGATTTTCAACATTTACATGGACAGTCGCGCCGGTATAGTTGCCTTTGCTGCTTGGGCGCGTAGTAATGTGGTGCGGCTCGGTATCGGGAGCGTGTTTGCGCACGGTTTCCAAGATGGCGGATTCAAATTCCGGATGAACCACGCCCATGACTTTTACAGGAAAGGTGCAAGGGAATTCAATTAATGATTTTTTTTCGGTTGAGTCTGTCATGGTTTACTACCTTTTTTGGTTAGCCAGGGCCGTCTGAAAAGTTTTCAGACGGCCCAAAATCCGATATATTTTATCGTAAACGTCCATATCGGGCTATTAAAAATGATGTTTTAGAAAATAGGTGCGGATAAGCTGTTTTCAAGTCTTGAAATGGAGCGCTTCAGCCCAATTTTGAGCTACATTCTGATTTAACAATGATTGAGATTTCTAACTATGCCGACAAAAGACAAATATTTCGAGGAATACAGTGCGCTGGCTACCTTGCCTTTACGCGATGTCGTGGTGTATCCGCATATGGTATTGCCGCTGTTCGTCGGTCGTCCTAAATCGATTGCAGCCCTTGAGGCGGCAATGGCTAATGATGATCCGGTTTTCCTGTTGGCCCAGCTTGACCCTAATACAGAAGACCCTAAAGCTGAAGATTTGCACCAAACTGGTACGGTTGCCCAAGTTTTGCAGGTTTTGAAGCTGCCTGACGGCACCGTTAAAGTGTTGGTAGAAGGTATCCGTCGTGCGCGCGCATTGACGGTTGACGAAACAGGCGGACTGTTTTTATCCCATGTGGAGGCGATTGATGAAAACAGCGACAAGGACAATCCCGAAATTGAAGCCTTGCGCCGTACCTTGCTGACTCAATTTGAGCAATATGCGAAATTGAACAAAAAAATCCCTGCCGAAGTTATCAGTACCATCAGCAGTATCGATGACAACAGCCGTCTTGCCGATACTATTGCCGCGCATTTGCAGCTGAAATTAGAGCAGCGTCAATATGTACTGGAGACTGCCGGCATTGTTGACCGTTTGGAATTTCTGCTGGCGCAGTTGGAAGCCGAACTCGATATCATGCAGGTCGAGAAACGCATCCGTGGCCGTGTGAAACGTCAAATGGAAAAATCCCAACGTGAGTATTACTTGAATGAGCAAGTAAAAGCGATTCAGAAAGAATTGGGCGAAGAAGACGAGCGCGACGAGCTGGATGCGCTGGAAAACAAAATCAAAGAAGCAGGCATGAGCAAAGAGGCTGAAGAAAAATGTCTGTCTGAATTGAAAAAACTGAAAATGATGCCGCCGATGTCTGCGGAATCTACCGTCGTGCGCAACTACATCGATACTTTGCTTGAGTTGCCGTGGAAGAAAAAATCCCGTGTCAGCAAAGATATTGCCAAGGCTGATTTGATTTTGAATGCCGACCACTATGGTTTGGAAAAAGTTAAAGAGCGCATTTTGGAATATTTGGCCGTTCAAAAACGTATGGACAAGCTCAAAGGCCCGATTTTATGTCTGGTTGGCCCTCCGGGGGTGGGTAAAACTTCCTTGGGTGAGTCGATTGCCAAAGCCACAGGCCGTCAATATGTGCGTATGGCGTTGGGCGGCGTGCGTGATGAAAGCGAAATCCGCGGCCACCGCCGTACCTATATCGGCTCTATGCCGGGCAAAATCTTGCAAAATATGGCGAAAGCGGGTGTGAAAAACCCATTGTTCCTGCTTGATGAAATCGACAAGATGGGCAGCGATTTCCGTGGTGATCCTGCCAGTGCTTTGCTTGAGGTGCTGGATCCTGAGCAAAACAACAAGTTCGCTGACCATTATGCCGAAGTCGATTATGATTTGAGCGATGTGATGTTTATTGCCACTTCAAACAGCTTGAATATCCCGACTCCGCTGCTTGACCGTATGGAAATTATCCGTCTGTCCGGTTATACGGAAGATGAAAAAATCAATATCGCCATGCAATACCTTGTGCCGAAACAAATGAAGCGCAATGGTGTGAAAGAGGGTGAGTTGGTGGTTGATGAAAGTGCGGTGCGCGATATTATCCGTTACTACACCCGCGAGGCCGGTGTCCGCTCGTTGGATCGCGAAATTGCCAAAATCTGTCGCAAAGTGGTGATGCAGGTTACTTTGAATGAGGACAAGAAAAAAGCGTCCAAATCCAAAACAGTAAGCAAGGCCAAGCCTAAAGCGATTAAAGTTACTGAGAAAAATCTGCATGACTATCTGGGCGTGCGCCGTTTCGACTATGGTGTGGCCGAAAGCGAAAACCGCATCGGCCAGGTAACCGGTCTGGCTTGGACCGAAGTCGGTGGCGAGTTATTGACCGTAGAGGCGGTTGCCTTGCCGGGTAAAGGTACGATTCAATGCACCGGCCAACTGGGCGATGTCATGAAAGAATCGGTATCGGCTGCATGGTCGGTTGTCCGTTCCCGTGCTGAATCAGTGGGTTTGGCGCCTGATTTTTACGAGAAGAAAGACATTCACGTTCATGTGCCTGAAGGTGCGACGCCAAAAGACGGTCCGAGCGCAGGTATCGCCATGACTTTGGCGATGGTTTCTGCCTTCACCAAAATTCCGGTGCGTGCAGACGTGGCGATGACCGGCGAAATCACTTTGCGTGGCGAAGTCTTGCCGATTGGTGGTTTGAAAGAAAAACTGCTGGCTGCTTTGCGCGGCGGTATCAAGCATGTATTGATTCCAAAAGACAACGTCAAAGATTTGGAAGAAATCCCTGAAAATGTTAAAACCGGTCTGACCATTCATCCGGTCAAATGGATTGATGAAGTGTTGGCTTTGAGTCTGGAAACTCAGCCTGAGCAATGGGTTGCCGAATTGGCAGTTGCCGAGACCGTGCAAACTCCTAAGACAAAGTCAAGAACAAAAGCAACCAAGCATTAAGTTGGCCGTCTGATGTTGCAAAAAATGTGGTTTTGCCCTGAATGCCCCAAAAATAGGGCAATTCCACATTTTTTACTTGACATGATAATTTCAGAATTGCTATAAAGTGCGTATGTGCTTTGAAAGCGCTCAAGCCCCGAGTATTCGGGCATTTCATCATCTTTATACGATAGGAAGGGACTAATTGTGAACAAGTCTGAATTGATCGAAGCAATTGCTCAAGAAGCCGGCATTTCCAAATCTGCTGCGCAAAAAGCTTTGGATGCTACTACTAATGCCGTAACCAACGCATTGAAAAGCGGCGACACTGTTACTCTGGTCGGTTTCGGTACTTTCTACGTCGGCGAACGCGCCGAACGTCAAGGCCGCAACCCAAAAACTGGCGAGCCTTTGACTATTGCTGCTGCTAAAACTCCTAAATTCCGTGCCGGTAAAGCATTGAAAGACGCTCTGTAATTTAGAGTCTTTCCCTGAATGGGAATAAAAAACCGATTTGATTCGGTTTTTTATTTTGAAGGCCGTCTGAAACCTTTCAGACGGCCTTTAGTTTGTTGAGTGCATAAAAAGGCTGAAATCCTAATGATAAAAGGATTTTAGCCTTTTTAGTTTATCTTGTTACATTTGATTTTTATATTGATATACCTTATCATTAAGGGAAACAATAACAGTATTCAAAACAAACCGCACTTATCGAAAGAAGGGGCAAATAGCCATTCGTAAACAATCTTTCAAATGTGCTACACATTCATCATACTTCTCACGTTTTTTCAATAATCTATTTTTAAAACAAAAAGAAAAGAGAGGCTTATGTCTGCTGTTCCTTTGTCGCGCCTGAAAAAAGGCGCAGTCGTACATATTGATTCCATTGCTCCCAATCCTGTTTTTGGTGATTTGGATACCTTGGTAACCCGTCGTCTTGCAGATTTGGGTTTTTCCAGCGGAATGCCGTTGCAAGTGATTGCAGTGGGTGGTTTTGGGAGAGGCCCGTTTGCGGTACGTTTGGGTAACCAATCTCAATTTTCCCTGCGTTCGGAAGAGGCCGGGAAGATTATGTGTCGTATCGTTGAGGCCGTTTAAGGCCGTCTGAAAGAATAAGGAAAAATGATGGAACTAAGCTATTTTGCCTTGATTGGCGCGCCAAACTGCGGCAAAACCGTTTTGTTCAACGGTTTGACCGGCTCACATGCCAAGGTTGCCAATTATCCGGGCGTAACTGTCGATAAGCGCGAGGGCGCCTTCCTCGACGACGAGGCCGTCCGCATTATCGACCTGCCGGGCACATACAGCCTACGCACGACCAGCCCCGACGAAGCGGTGGCGAAAGATGTAATGGTAGGCAAGATGGGCATTCCGCCCGATGCCATTATTGCCGTTGCCGACGCGACCAACCTGCGTATGACCCTGCGCATGATTTTGGAACTGAAAACGCTGGGACTGCCTATGGTGGTGTCGCTGAATTTGAGCGACGTGGCCCGCAAAAGGGGCTTGAATATCGACGCGGCCAAACTGAGCGAGTTGTTGGATGCACCTGTTTTGGAAACAGTTGCAGTGAGCGCGTCGGGTGTACAGGCTGTACGCGAAGCCGTGGCGAAGCTGCCGCGCAAACGCTCTTTCCCCGCAAACCCCGCCTCTGCCGAACGCACGCTCGATGCGCTGGATAGCGACAAACTTTATCAAGAAGTCGAATCGATTTTGGCACAAGTGGTACGCACCCAGATGACGCTGCCCGCATGGCACAAAAAACTCGACGACATCGTGCTGCACCCCGTCTGGGGCATGATTATGCTGCTGGTCATCCTGTTTATGGTGTTCCAAGCGGTTTACACATGGGCGGCGCCGATTATGGACGCCATCGAAGGTGGCTTTACCGCGCTGGGCGAATGGATAGGCGCCAACATGGAGCCGGGCATCCTCAGCGACTTGCTCGTCAACGGCGTCATTGCCGGTTTGGGCAGCGTGTTGGTGTTCCTGCCGCAGATTACGATTTTGTTTGCCTTTATCCTGCTATTGGAAGACTCAGGCTATCTGCCGCGTGCAGCCTTCCTGCTGGATAACGTCATGGCAAAAAGCGGTTTGTCCGGCCGTTCGTTTATTCCCCTTTTGTCCAGCTTTGCCTGTGCCGTTCCTGCCGTGATGTCGGCGCGTACCATTAACGACCCGCGCGAACGCCTTGTTACCATCGCGGTTGCGCCGTTGCTGACTTGTTCCGCACGTTTGCCAGTGTATGCGCTGATTATCGCCGCTGTTATTCCTGACCGTACAGTGGGTGGGATTTTCAACCTGCAAGGCCTGACATTGTTTATTCTTTATATCGTAGGCATTCTGTCGGCTGCATTGGCAGCGTATATCATGAAACGCTTGGCGCGGATGAAAGGCAATGTGCAACAATTCCCACTTTTGATGGAATTGCCGACTTTCCGTACGCCTAACTTCAAACACATCATGACCAGCTTGTGGGATAGGGTAAAAGCCTTCCTGAAACGCGCGGGTACCATCATTTTTGCGTTGGCCGTGGTTCTGTGGGGCTTGGTAAGCTGGCCGCAACCGCCTGAAGGCGCAACCGGTGCCGCCATCGATTACAGCTTGGCAGGTACGCTTGGTCATGCTATTCAGCCGTTTTTTGCACCTTTGGGCTTTACTTGGGAAATGTGTATCGCCATGATTCCGGGTATTGCCGCGCGCGAAGTGGTCGTTGCCGCATTGGGTACCGTTTATGCCGTCAGCGCGTCGTCTGAAGATGCCGTACAAAACGCATTAATTCCCATCATACACAACAACTGGGGCTTGCCGACTGCCTTTGCCTTCTTGGCTTGGTATGTGTATGCTCCGATGTGTGCCGCGACTTTGACCGTGATTAGACGCGAAACCAAATCCACGAAAAATATGCTTATGATTACAGGCTATTTGTTCCTGATGGCTTATTTTGCCGCATTCGTGGTTTACCAAATTTCTTCAAGGATACTATCATCATGACTCAATATATTATCGTCGGCTTGATTATGCTCGCCTGCGTATTCTTCCTCTTGCGAAAATTCGTATTCAAACCGAAAAAACGCGACTGCAGCAGCGGCTGCGGCAAATGTGGCGGTTGCGGTTAAATAAAGAGGGTTAGGTAAAAGTAAAAGGCCGTCTGAAATGGTTTCAGACGGCCTTTTTTATTGCTCTATGGTTTTTCAGATGCAAAACTAGGTATTTAGAGCTTAGCACCAGGATTTATTGAACGGGAAGTCTGAAATGTCCGGTAATGGTGTAGCGGTAGAGGACATCGTCTTCACGGGTTCCTGAACCGATATTATGGATAATCAGTGGCCTGTCATCGATTTTTCGATCGGAGGCGATGCCGATATGGGGACGGTTGCCTTTCAGTTCCCAAGTTACAATATCGCCAGCTTGATAGTTTGCATCTTGAACGGCCCAGCCTTGACGCGTGAAATAAGTCATTAGGTTAGGCACGCGGCGATGGTCGATATTGGTATCAGGTTGTTTCAAACCCCAGCGTTTCGGATAGACGGAAAAATTCCGACTCATGTCTTGATAAACAAGCTCTTGCAAATCTATATTTTGGTCGCGCAAGGCACGGATAATGACGTCTGTGCAAACGCCTTTTGATATCGGCACATCTCCCATCGGATAAGTGAGCTTCGTGTAAGCTGGGTCGTAACGAAGGGTTTTGCCGATTTGGTTGCGCGCAGATTGTACGATTTTCGGTGATGGTCCTTTGGGTTCGGTAATTTTTTGTTGTAGGAAATCGGTATTAATACTTAGGATAGAATTGTGATGACGAGCAAAAAATACAACTGTTGTAATCAGAAGGATAGAAAGCGCAATACTGAGAACTATGGGCTTAAAGGCTATTTTGTGTTTCATGATATATGCACGGCTTAGATGTTGTCTGCATTATTATCAGATTTTTGAGTGGGTTGGCAATGCATAATGGAAAAATGGTCTTGAGCAAGTATGTACGGGCAAATAATAGATGAGTGTTATTTGGGTATTACCAAAACATTTTTTGTAAATATAGATTTTAAATTGGCATATGATAAAAGGCCGTCTGAAAACTTTTCAGACGGCCTTAGTTATTGGAGAAGGCTATTTCAATGCTTCTAACAGCTTCCCGTGTATTCCACCGAAACCGCCGTTGCTCATGACCAAAATATGATCGCCTGCTTCGGCATTTTTCACAATTTCGGCAACAAAGGCATCGAAGTCTTTGCCTACGTGCAGTTTGTCACCTAAAGGCGCGAGGGCTTCGGCGACGTCCCAGTCCACGCCACCGGCGTAGCAGAACACTTGGTCGGCATTGTTTAAGCTTGCGGGCAGGGCGGCTTTCATGGTACCGAGTTTCATAGTGTTAGAACGTGGCTCGAGGACGGCGAGGATGCGTGCGTTACCGACGTGCTGGCGCAGACCTTCGATAGTGGTTTCGATGGCGGTCGGGTGGTGGGCAAAGTCATCGTAAACAGTGATGCCGTTTACCGTGCCTTTGATTTCCATACGGCGTTTGACGTTTTTAAATGCACTTAAAGCTTCGCAGGCCGTCTGAATATCGACGCCGGCATGACGTGCAGCGGAGATAACGGCGAGGGCGTTCATACGGTTGTGTTCGCCCATCAGTTCCCACGCGACGTGTCCGACTGTTTCGCCGTGATGACGTACGTCGAACGAGCCGTCGGCATGGACGGTACCAACCTGCCAGCCTTGTTCGGTACCAAATTTTTCTACGGGCGTCCAGCAGCCTTTATCCAGAGTATCTTGCAGGCTTTGCTGTTGGCCGTTGCAGACGATGAGGCCTTCAGACGGCACGGTGCGTACCAAATGATGGAATTGGGTTTGAATGGCGCCCAAATCGGCAAAAATGTCGGCGTGGTCGAATTCAAGATTGTTCAAAATGGCGGTACGCGGACGGTAGTGTACGAATTTGGAGCGTTTGTCAAAAAAGGCAGTATCGTATTCGTCGGCTTCGATAACGAAGAATGGGGATTTTGAGTTAGGGTCTTGGCGCGGGGGTTGTGGCAGACGGGCGGAAACGCTGAAGTTTTCCGGTACGCCACCAATCAGGAAGCCCGGAGCGAGACCGGCATATTCCAAGACCCAGGCGAGCATGGAGGCGGTAGTCGTTTTGCCGTGTGTGCCGGCTACACCGAGTACCCAATGATGGTGTAATACGTTTTCAGCAAGCCATTGCGGGCCGGAAATGTAAGGCAGGCCTTTATTCAAAATGGCTTCAATCACATCCATGCCGCGTTTGGCAACATTACCGATAACGTAAATATCGGCTTTAAATTCGTCCAATTGAGCGGCATCAAAACCTTCATGTACGTCTATGCCCAAGGCTTCAAGCTGGGTGCTCATCGGCGGATACATCTTTGCGTCGCAACCGCTGACTTTAAAACCTGCTTCTTTGGCAATAGCCGCTACGCCGCCCATAAATGTGCCGCCGATACCGATAATGTGGATGTGTTTCATGATAAGACTGTCTTTGGATAAATTAATTTTAAAGCCGTCATTATAACGGAGTTTGGATAAAGAAAGGGGTCGTCTGAAAAGTTAGGCAACAACAAGAATAGGAAAAAATGCGAAGAATTGATTTTAAAAGGAGGGCGTTGAGGTTTTGCAAGTATGGGATTGGGGTTAGCCCTGCTTTGGAAAGAGTTATTTGATACGGTAAAGTCGTTCACGAAGGTCAGGTGAAGCATTGCCTCGAACTCCTCCATGCTTGATAGCGTGAAGTTTTCGATAATAGGTTTACTTGGATAGACTTTAGAGAATGGGGGGTATTCAATTAATGCCGTCTGAAAAATAAGTCCTGAGCAAACCACGCTACGACTTATTTTCAGACGGCATTTGTATTCTGTGTTTTGCGATTTCTATTAAAGCGCTGCTTCCGAGCGTTCACCGGTACGGATACGGATAGCTTCTTCAACCGGATAAATGAAGATTTTACCGTCACCGATTTTGCCGGAATGTGCGGTTTCTAAAATGGCATCAACAGCCTGATCGACTTTGTCGTCAGCCAATACCAATTCGATTTTCACTTTAGGCAGGAAATCAACTGCGTATTCTGCGCCGCGATAAATTTCCGTATGGCCTTTTTGGCGGCCGAAACCTTTGACTTCGCTGACGGTCATGCCGGTAATGCCGATTTCAGTCAGGATTTCGCGTACATCGTCGAGTTTGAAAGGTTTGATAATAGCTTCGATTTTTTTCATATTAAGTCTCCTTGTTTGCAAAAAGGCCGTCTGAAACATTCAGACGGCCTTTGTTCCATCAAGTTCGTTCAAATTTTATTTGAGTGAACTTATTTCTTTTTCTGAGCCGGTAGGTCGGTACATACGCCCAATGCCACTTCCGCAGCCATACCGATGGATTCTCCCAGGGTTGGGTGTGGGTGGATGGTTTTACCGATATCGGCGGCATCACAGCCCATTTCAATCGCCAAGCAGACTTCACCGATCATATCGCCGCCGTTAGGACCAACGATACCGCCACCGATGATGCGGCCGGTTTCAGCATCAAAAATCAGCTTGGTGAAACCATTGTCGCAACCGTTGGCAATTGCACGGCCGGAAGCAGCCCATGGGAAGTTGGCTTTGGTAATTTTGCGGCCGGAAGCTTTGGCAGACAACTCGGTTTCGCCAACCCATGCCACTTCAGGAGAAGTGTAAGCAACACCCGGAATAACGCGCGCGTCAAAGTAGGCTTTATGGCCGGCACAGTTTTCCGCAGCAACGTGGCCTTCGTGAACGGCTTTGTGTGCCAACATCGGTTGACCGACGATGTCGCCGATAGCGTAGATGTGCGGCACGTTGGTGCGCATTTGTTTGTCCACTTCGATGAAGCCGCGGTCAGTTACAGCAACGCCTGCTTTTTCGGCGCTGATGAGTTTGCCGTTAGGCGCACGACCGGCAGCCACCAATACGGCATCGTAACGTTGTGGCTCTTTAGGCGCATTTGCACCTTCAAAAGTAACGTAAACGCCGTCTTCTTTAGGCTCAACAGCAACAGTTTTGGTGTTGATCATGATGTTGTCAAAACGGTATTCGTTTTGTTTTTGCCATACTTTAACCAAGTCGCGGTCTGCGCCTTGCATCAGGCCGTCCATCATTTCAACAACATCCAGGCGAGACCCCAAAGTGCTGTAAACCGTACCCATTTCGAGACCGATAATACCACCGCCGATGATCAACAGTTTGCCTGGTACTTCTTTCAGAGCCAGTGCACCGCTGGAATCGATGATGCGTGGATCTTCAGGAATGAAAGGCAGTTTGGTTACGCGGCTACCTGCTGCAATGATACAGTTTTTGAAGGCAACGATTTTTTTCTCGCCGGTAGGAGTCGCTTGCTCGTACACGTCGCCGGTAGTCAGCGACACTTCCAAGTGGTGCGGATCTAAGAATTGGCCGTCGCCTTGGATAACGTCTACTTTACGGCCTTTGGCCATGCCTGCCAAACCGGTAGTCAAACGGGAAACCACGCCGTCTTTGTAAGCACGCAGCATGTCGATATCGAGTTCAGGCTCTGGGTATTTGATACCGTTGGCAGCCAAGTGACGCACTTCATCGATAACGGCAGCATTGTGCAACAGGGCTTTGGAAGGGATACAGCCAACGTTCAAGCAAACGCCGCCCAAAGTTTTGTAACGCTCGACGATGGCAACTTTCAAGCCTTCGTCAGCAGCGGCAAATGCAGCAGAATAACCGCCAGGGCCGCCACCCAATACAACTACGTCGTATTCGGCATCGGCAGAACCGCCGAATTGAGCAGCTTGAGGAGCAGGAGCGGCTGCTTTAGGTGCTTCTTGCGCAGGAGCAGCTGGTGCTTCGGCTTTAGGAGCGGCAGCCGCACCTTCGGCTTCAACGACTGCAATCAAGCCGCCTTCGGAGATTTTATCGCCGACTTTAACTTTAACTTCTTTAACGACACCTGCAACTTCGGCAGGTACGTCCATAGTGGCTTTATCGGTTTCCAAAGTAATCAGGGTATCGTCCACAGCAATGGTGTCGCCTACATTTACTTCAACCGCAATAATATCTACGTTTTCGTGACCGCCAATGTCGGGCACTTTTAATTCAACTAAGCTCATGTCTAATCTTTCTGAATGATGTTCGGACTTCTTTTTTCAGACGGCCTGAGTAAAAAGGCCGTCTGAAAATGCTCGGATTACAGAGTAATGCGGCGGAAGTCTTTCAACAGGTTAGCCAGGAATACGGTAAAGCGCATACCGGCGGCACCGTCGATGACGCGGTGGTCGAAGGACAGGCTCAATGGGCACATCAGGCGAGGAGCGAATTCTTTGCCGTTCCAAACCGGTTTAATTTGGGATTTGCACACGCCCAAGATGGCAACTTCAGGAGCATTCACGATTGGCGTGAAGCCTGTACCGCCGATACCGCCCAAGCTGGAAATGGTAAAGCATGCGCCTTGCATTTCTTGTGGTTTGAGCTTGCCTTCGCGGGCTTTTTTAGACAATTCGGTCAGCTCTTGGCTGATTTGTTTCAAGCCTTTTTGATCCACGTCTTTGATTACTGGAACAACCAAGCCGTTTGGCGTGTCTGCTGCGAAACCGATGTTGAAGTAGTTTTTCAGCACCAAGTTGTCGCCATCCAAAGAGGCGTTGAATTCAGGGAAGGCTTTCAGTGCAGCAACAGAGGCTTTAATGATGAAGGCCAATGGAGACAGTTTCACGCCTTCGCGTTCCCATTCTTTGTTCAGCTGTTTGCGGAATTCTTCCAATTCGGTCATATCCGCTTCCTCGTGTACGGTAACGTGAGGAATCACAACCCAGTTGCGAGACAGGTTTTGACCAGAGATTTTCTTAATGCGAGACAGTTCTTTAACTTCGACGCTGCCGAATTTAGAGAAGTCAACTTTAGGCCATGGCAACAAGTCCAGACCACCGCCCAAAGAGGCAGCGGCAGGTTTGCCTGCACCGCTTTGCATAACGGATTTAACGAAGGCTTTAACGTCTTCGCCCATGATACGGCCTTTCAGACCGGTACCTTTAACTTGACCCAAATCTACACCCAATTCGCGCGCCAGTTTACGTGCGGAAGGACCTGCATGGGCTTTGGCAAAAGCAGCTTCGTCAATTTTGGCAGCTGCAGGTGCAGCTGGAGCAGGCGTAGCGGCTGGTGCGGGAGCAGCAGGAGCCGGAGCAGGTGCGGCAGCTTGAGCGGCAGGAGCAGGAGCAGCTGCGGCGGAACCGGCGGTTTCTACTTCGATAATGGCAGAACCTTCAGATACTTTGTCGCCAACTTTTACAAATACGGCTTTAACAACACCGGCTTCTGTACATGGTACGTCCATAGTGGCTTTGTCGGTTTCCAGAGTAATCAGAGTGTCGTCAACGGCAACAGTGTCGCCAACTTTAATTTCAACGGCAATAATGTCTACATCTGTATGACCGCCAATATCCGGGACAACAACTTTTACAGTTGCCCCGCCTGCAGGGGCTGCGGCAGGAGCGGCAGCGGGAGCTGCAGGAGCCGGGGCTGCATCGGCAGCGGCGGCATCGGTTTCAACGGTCAGAATAACGCCGCCTTCAGAGATTTTATCGCCAACTTTAACTTTAACTTCTTTCACGACACCGGCTGCATCGGCAGGTACGTCCATAGTGGCTTTGTCGGTTTCTAAAGTAATCAGGGTGTCGTCAACGGCAATGGTGTCGCCTGCTTTAACTTCTACAGCGATGATGTCGACGTTTTCATGACCGCCGATATCAGGGACTTTGATTTCTACGATACTCATTTGAGTTCCTTTAATATTTTCAGTTTGATGCCGTCTGAAAACTGTTTCACACGGCATCGGTACAGTTTGTCTGTTCAAACCATTCAAACATTTGGTTTTCAGACGGCCTAATGTTAACAGGCCGTCTGAAACATCAATTAGCGTTTCCAGCTAGGAGCTGCATCGGCTTTAATACCATATTTTTCAATGGCTTGTTGAACGGTTTCTTTGCTGACTTTGCCCTGTTCGGCCAGAGCGCTCAATGCAGCAACGGCAACGTTGTAGCGGTCAACTTCGAAGAAGCTGCGCAGGTTGGCACGGCTGTCGGAACGACCGAAGCCATCGGTACCCAAGACGTGGTAGTCGTTAGGGATGTAGGCACGGATACGGTCAGCATAGCTGCGGATGTAGTCGGTAGCGGCAATAACCGGACCGTCATGACCTTGCAGTTGAGAAGTAACAAACGGTACTTTTGCAGTTTCCAATGGGTTCAGACGATTGAAGCGTTCCACTTCGATGGCATCGCGGTGCAGCTGGTTGAATGATGGGCAAGACCAGATGTCTGCTTCTACGCCGAAGTCGGCTTTCAACAATTCGGCACCGGCAATGACTTCTTGCAGGATGGTACCGGAACCCATCAATTGGACTTTTTTATCGCCTTTGCCGCCGGCTTTCAGCAAGTACATACCTTTCAGGATGTCTTGTTCTACGCCTTCAGGCATGTCCGGATGGGTATAGTTTTCATTCATCAGGGTGATGTAGTAGAACACGTCTTCGTGGTTAACATACATACGGCGCAAGCCATCGTGTACGATAACGGCTACTTCATATTGGAATGTCGGATCGTAAGTTACACAGTTTGGAATCAAATCTGCTTGAATGTGGCTGTGGCCGTCTTCATGTTGCAAACCTTCGCCATTCAGTGTTGTACGGCCGGCTGTACCACCCAGCAGGAAACCGCGTGCATGCATATCGCCTGCTGCCCATGCCAAGTCGCCGACGCGTTGGAAACCGAACATAGAGTAGTAGATGTAGAAAGGAATCATGGCAAAGTCGTTGTTTGCGTAGCTGGTCGCAGCAGCAATCCAGTCAGCCATAGCACCTGGTTCGTTAATACCTTCTTGCAAGATTTGACCGTCAACAGATTCTTTATAGAACATCAGTTGGTCTTTATCTTGAGGAGTGTATTGTTGGCCTTTAGGGTTCCAAATACCGTATTGACGGAACATACCTTCCATACCGAACGTACGGCTTTCATCTGGAACGATAGGCACCACGCGTTTGCCGATTTTTTTGTCTTTCAACAAAGTAGACAGGATGCGGACGAAAGCCATGGTGGTTGAGAATTCACGGTCACCGCTGGATTTCAGTTGAGTCTCAAATGCTGACAGTTCAGGCACTTCCAGAACTTCTTGGGTAGGTTTGCGTTGAGGCAGGTAGCCACCCAAAGCTTCACGGCGTGCATGCAGGTATTTGTATTCTTCGCTGTCGGGAGCAAAAGTCAGGTAAGGCAGGTTGCCACTGTCGATTTGCTCGTCGGTAACAGGAATGTCAAAGCGATCACGGAATTGTTTCAGAGAAGCTTTGTCCATTTTCTTGGCTTGGTGAGCAACGTTTTGACCTTCGCCGGATGCACCCATGCCGTAACCTTTAATGGTTTTAGCCAAAATGACAGTAGGTTTGCCGTCGGCGTGGTTCACTGCGCGGTCGTAAGCGTTGTACACTTTTTGAGGGTCGTGACCACCGCGGTTCAATGCCCAAATTTGTTCATCAGTCATATCGGCGACCAATGCTTTCAGTTCAGGCGTATTGAAGAAGTGTTCGCGAACGTATGCACCGTCTTTGGATTTGTAAGTTTGGTAGTCACCGTCCAGGCACTCTTCCATACGTTTGCGCAGGATGCCATCTTTGTCTTTTGCCAAGAGGCGGTCCCAACGACGACCCCAGATGACTTTCACAACATTCCAGCCGGCGCCGGCAAAGTTGCCTTCCAGCTCTTGAATGATTTTGCCGTTACCGCGTACTGGACCGTCCAAACGTTGCAGGTTACAGTTGATGACGAATACCAGGTTATCCAAGCCTTCGCGTGAAGCCAGAGCAATAGCACCTTGGCTTTCAGGTTCATCCATTTCGCCGTCGCCACAGAATACCCATACTTTACGGCCTTTGGTTTTAGCTAGGCCGCGAGATTCCAAGTATTTCAGGAAACGGGCTTGGTAAATCGCCATCAATGGGCCAAGACCCATAGATACGGTTGGGAATTGCCAGAAGTCAGGCAACAGGTGAGGGTGAGGATAGGAAGGCAGACCATGACCGGCAACTTCTTGACGGAAGTTGTTCAATTGGTCTTCAGTCAGACGGCCTTCAACGAAAGCGCGTGCGTAGATACCAGGGGCAACGTGGCCTTGGAAGAATACCAAATCGCCTTCTTCGCCTTCACCTTTAGCTTTCCAGAAGTGGTTGAAGCCGACTTCGTACATAGTGGCGGCTGATTGGAAAGATGCAATGTGTCCACCCAATTCCAAATCTTTTTTACCTGCGCGCAAAACGATAGCGGCAGCGTTCCAACGAACGAATGCACGGATACGGTGTTCGATGTTTTGGTCGCCAGGGATGCCTTTTTCGTCTTCAACGGAAACGGTGTTCAAGTATGGAGTAGTGGTGCCATGGGGCATACGGATGCCTTTGTCACGGCTGTATTTGACCAAACTTTCCAGCAGATACTGGGCGCGTTCGCTGCCTTCATATTCTAAAACAGAGCTTAACGCGTCTAACCATTCTTTGGTTTCAATTGGGTCAACATCGTGTAATTGGGTGGACATAATATCTATCCTTGTGTTGAGTGTTTTTCAATGACGGAGTATTACTCCGATATTTTCGTTTGTGAACATATATGAGTTAAAAACGAAAATTCCTAGAGTCAAATTCGAAAAAGTCTTAATTACTGAAATGTTTTCAATACGTTATAACCATTGATGAAAAATCAGAAAGAATAGAACTTTTTGCGAACCGGCCAACCTGCAAATGCTATCAGTAATTGGGCAAACTGGCAAATCATGCTGTAGATATTGATAGGATGTAAAGGTTAAAATAAGATTTTTTAAAAGAGTTATGGAGCTTGTTTTTAAATCGGGATATTGAGTGGATACAGTAAAAAAGCATCAGATATTTGAGTAAATGGATTCGAATACGAAAAATATTTTTCAAATTTCGTTTTAAATTGAAAGTTTATATTGGATTTAGGGTTTGAAAGAGAAAATTTAGATTATCTGATTCTTTACAAAGAGAATAGGCCGTCTGAAGACTTTAAAGAGATTAAGAGGAAATGGGATTTGAAGATGATAATTATTTAGGAAGAGTAAATGAAAAAATGACATGTACAGGCTTTTAGTTTAGCTCTGAACATGTCATTTATGTAGGAAGTTAGAATTTCAGACGGCCTTTAAACTGCAGAGGATTTTTGGGCAAATTGCTTCCATTGAGCTAAAAGCTCTTTGAGAACATCTTGCTGCTCATGTCCATGTTGGATGGCTTCTTGCAGCCAAAAACATGCGTTATTGATGTCTTTCTCTACACCTAGGCCGTGGTAATAGAGACAGGCAAGATTATATTGGGCCATTGTATCCCTTTGTTTGGCTGCAGCTTCAAACCATTTTGCAGCTTGGGCATAGTCGACAGGTACACCTTGTCCACTGTAATACATCATGCCAAGATTGGTTTGGGATTTGCTGTGTCCATGTTCTGCGGATTGATGGTATAGATCCAGTGCTTCAGCGTAATTTTGTTGACGTTTTAAGCCATAGTGCGCTGCAAATGCCAGTTTGTATAGGCGCTCGGCCTCTTGACGTTGGAGGGCGATTTCTTTGGTTAACTCATAGTTTTGCTGGTTATTCAACGCACTGTCAGATAGAAGTTTTTGGTAAGCGACAAGATTGCCTAAGTCGGCTGCGCGTTGATAATACTGACGGGCGGTGTTTGCATCAACTGCTCGTCCCAATCCGTAGCGATGGATATCTCCCAAAAGGCGCAAGCCTTCCGGATCATTTTGGTCCGCAGCAGACTTGGCGTGTTGATAGGCTTTTTGAGGGTTTCGCTCGGTGTTTTTTCCCAAAAGATAGATTTCGGCAAGTGCTACATGCGCATTGCTGTCACCTTGTGCGGCAGCTTTTTCAAACCATTCCAATGCTTCAGCAGGATTTGATGCGACTAAGAGTTCTGCAAGAGAAGTTTGCGCCGGAACAATGTCGTAATTGGCGGCAATGCGTAAATGTTCGATTGCTTTTTCAGGATTTTGTGCGACACCTTGACCCAATTTATATTGAAGACCAAGTTGCCAGTGTGCTGCAATAAACCCCTGTGCGGCAGATTGCTGGTAGAGTTTATGGGAGTATTCTAAATCAGGGGTGCTTGAGTATTGGTAGTGTTGGGCTAAGAAATATTGCGCCTGAGGGTTTTGTTGCTCGGCAGCTTTCAATGCCCATTTGACTGCTTCTTGGTCATTGCCGCTATCCGCATATAAACGCATCAGGCGCAGCTGGGCCGGGACCAAGTCTTCTTTGGCAAGTTCTTGATAGGCTGAAATAAGCGTTTCTACTTCTGCGCCGTTATTTTCTTGTAATTGGAGAAGATTGTAGCGGGCATAGGGATGACCGGCTCTTGCCGCTTGTTTTAAATATTCAACTGCAATTGCTAAATCTTGTTCGTTTTCTTGGTTTTCGAACAGGCATCCTGCCAGCTGAAATGCAGCCTCAACATGCCCGGCTTCTGCTGCTTCGCAGAGCAATGGGATGGCTCGTGCAAAGTCAGGTGGGTCTTGAGTGATTAATTTTTCTGCTAGCAGAAAAGATTCTTCATATTGTTGAGCATTCATCGGTTTGCTTTTATATTTTGTGAAGGATTAGGAATAAAATAATCGGCCGACAGGGTGCGGCCGTTATGATTTTGTAATTTTGAGGTTATTTACAAAAACAGGCAACCGTATTTGTACTTTTATACTTAGAATAATGGAATAATTTTTTTTATGCTGCATAAATACAACAGAAGGATATGATAAAGTGGGTTGAGAAAATACTTCTGCTGTTTATTCAGTTTAAATTATTTATCATCCGGTTTTTTACGCCACAAAACAAGTAATTTGCCAATATGTTGCACCAGTTGAGCACCCAGTGTTTCACACAGGGCATCACAAATTTCAATACGTTCAGCACGATCATCGCCAAAAACACGGACTTTAATCAATTCGTGTGCTGTCAATGCGGCGTCGGTTTCTTTAATGACGGAGTCGGTCAAACCTTGTTGGCCAACAATAACAACGGGATGAAGGTGGTGTGCTTGGGCTTTCAAGGCCAAAATTTCTTTGGTGCTTAGTTTGTTGTCGCTCATTTTGATAAGTATCCAATTAAAAAGAATAATGGCTATATTGTACGCGATTTAGAACATTTACGGGGGAAATAACGTACAATGCTGATTTCAACTTAAGCATTTCAAATCAAGATGGCTGTACGCTCAAAATCTTCAAAAGCATGGCTGCATGAGCACGTCAACGATCATTATGTCCATATGGCACAAAAAGACGGATATCGTGCCAGAGCGGCTTATAAATTATTGGAAATCAATCAAAAAGATAAATTAATCAAGCCGGGTACGGTTTTGGCGGATTTGGGCAGCGCGCCGGGAAGTTGGTCACAGGTAGCGGCCAAGCTGGTCGGTAAAACAGGGGCAGTGTTTGCTTTGGATATTTTGCCGATGGATGCTATTGAAGGCGTGTCGTTTATTCAGGGCGACTTTAGGGAAGATGCTGTTTTGGAACAGTTTGAAGCCTTATTGGATAATCGTCCGTTAGACCTTGTAATCTGTGATATGGCACCCAATATGTCAGGCAATGCCGTAACAGACCAGGCACGCAGTTTTTATTTGTGTGAACTGGCTTTGGATTTTGCCTCCCAACATTTGAAAACCGGAGGCAGTTTTCTAGTGAAGGTGTTTCAAGGCGCGGGTTATCAAGAGTATACGGCGGCTATGCGTGAAATTTTTGCCAGTGTACAAACTCGAAAGCCGGATGCTTCCCGCAATCGTTCCAGTGAGATTTACCTATTAGGTAAAAATAAACGCTGACAATGTAGGGTAGGTGCTTTAAAATTCTTTCCCTTGATTTTATTTATTTTGTAACCATGGAGCCTGTTCAGTGGGGAATACCATTAAAAACATATTAGTCTGGGTAGTGGGTGGTGCTATGCTTTTAGCAGCATTCAATGCACTCAGCGATAAGCAGGAAGATAAACAGCAAATCGAATATTCTCAATTTATTCAGCAAGTTAATAGTGGCGAAGTATCCAATGTCAATATTGAAGGATCTGTTGTCAGCGGCTATCTGATTAAAGGTGAGCGCACCGATAAAACTGCCTTCTATACCAATGCGCCTTTGGATGACAACTTGGTTAAAACACTGTTGGATAACAAAGTACGCGTCAAAGTGACTCCGGAAGAAAAACCAAGCATGCTGGCCAGTCTGTTTTACAGCCTGCTGCCTGTTTTGTTGTTGATCGGTGCATGGTTCTACTTCATGCGCATGCAAAGCGGCGGTGGCGGTAAAGGCGGCGCCTTCTCTTTTGGTAAAAGCCGTGCGCGTTTGTTGGATAAAGATTCCAATAAAGTGACTTTTGCCGATGTTGCCGGTTGTGATGAGGCAAAAGAAGAAGTACAAGAAATCGTAGATTATTTAAAAGCCCCCAATCGTTACCAAAGCTTAGGCGGTCGTGTGCCGCGTGGTATTTTGTTGGCTGGTAGCCCTGGTACGGGTAAAACATTGCTGGCCAAAGCGATTGCTGGTGAGGCAGGGGTGCCATTCTTCAGTATCTCAGGTTCTGACTTCGTAGAAATGTTTGTCGGTGTCGGTGCGAGCCGTGTCCGCGATATGTTCGAGCAGGCCAAGAAAAACGCTCCATGTATCATCTTTATTGATGAAATTGATGCGGTCGGCCGTCAGCGTGGTGCCGGTTTGGGCGGTGGCAATGATGAGCGTGAGCAAACATTAAACCAATTATTGGTTGAAATGGATGGTTTTGAAAGCAACCAAACTGTTATTGTGATCGCAGCAACCAACCGTCCTGATGTACTTGACCCTGCGTTGCAGCGTCCGGGCCGTTTTGACCGTCAAGTCGTTGTTCCATTGCCTGATATTCGTGGCCGTGAGCAAATCTTAAAAGTACACGCTAAAAAAGTACCTTTGGATGCCTCCGTAGATTTGACTTCTTTGGCTCGTGGTACACCTGGTTTTTCAGGTGCGGATTTGGCAAACTTGGTCAATGAAGCAGCTTTGTTTGCCGGCCGTCGCAATAAAGTTAAAGTTGATCAAAGCGACTTTGAAGATGCGAAAGACAAAATCTACATGGGTCCGGAACGTCGCAGCATGGTGATGCACGAAGATGAAAAACGTGCAACAGCCTATCATGAGGCCGGTCATGCAATCGTAGCGGAAAGCCTGCCGTTTACCGATCCGGTTCACAAAGTAACGATTATGCCTCGTGGCCGTGCATTGGGTTTGACTTGGCAACTGCCTGAGCGTGACCGCATCAGTATGTACAAAGACCAAATGCTGAGCCAGCTCTCAATCTTGTTTGGTGGCCGTATTGCTGAAGATATTTTTATTGGCCGTATTTCTACCGGTGCATCTAACGACTTCGAGCGTGCAACTCAAATGGCACGCGAGATGGTAACGCGTTATGGTATGAGCGACAAAATGGGTGTGATGGTTTATGCTGAGAACGAAGGTGAAGTATTCTTGGGTCGTAGCGTAACCCGTTCTCAAAATATTTCCGAGAAAACCCAACAAGATATCGATGCGGAAATCCGCCGTATTTTAGAAGAGCAATACCAAGTGGCTTACAAAATCTTGGATGAAAGTCGTGATAAGATGGAAACCATGTGCAGGGCACTGATGGATTGGGAAACCATCGATCGAGACCAAGTTTTGGAAATTATGGCTGGTAAACAGCCTAGTCCGCCTAAGGATTACAGCCACAATGTCCGCGATGACAAAGTAGAAGAGCCTGAAGCTCCTGTTGCTGAAGCTGTTGAACCTGTTGAGCAAAATGAGGTTCAGAATACTGAGTCAGTAGAAGCAGACAAAACAGATAAATCTGTATAAGGTTTGAAACAGAAAACGGTAGCTTTTAAGCTACCGTTTTTATTTTGAAGATAAGCTAAAGGTCTCAGGCTAAGTGCGCCTGTTGCTGCCTAAAAGGCGGTTGGATGCCTGATTAATCAGGTATCCAAGAGGGATTAAGGGGGTATTTGGGTAGAATCAGTGGATATTTGAAACACAAACAGCCGAAAATCTTTGTTTAGGTTTCGGCTGTCGGGGGAAAAGGAATTTTGCAAAGGTCTCAGGCCGTCTGAAAATTTTCAGACGGCCTGATTTTATTTGGTTAATTACAAAACAGCCAAAGCTGCTTCGTAGTCAGGCTCGTTCGCAATTTCAGAAACCAATTCAGCGTGGAGAACTTGGTTTTGCTCGTTCAAAACCACCACTGCGCGGGCAGTAAGGCCACGTAATGGGCTTTCTGTCAGTGTAACACCGTAATCGTTAGAAAAGCTGCTGCGGAATGTAGAAAGTGTCACAACATTTTCTAAACCTTCTGCGCCGCAGAAACGGGCTTGTGCAAACGGTAAATCGGCAGAAATGCACAAGACGACGGTATTGTCCAAAGAAGAGGCGCATTTGTTGAAAGTGCGGACGGACTGGGCACATACGCCGGTGTCAATGCTAGGGAAAATATTCAGCACTTTGCGTTTGCCTGCAAAGTTAGCCAATGATTTCTCAGATAGGTCTGCTGCTACCAATGTGAAATCAGGTGCAACTTGGCCGATGGCAGGCAAATTGCCGTTTGTAGAAATAGGAGAGCCTTGGAAAGTAACTTGAGCCATGATTCAGTCCTTGTGTCAGGAGGAAAATAGGATAGGCAGGATTTTAGTAATGACGGCGACGGAAATAGAACATGCCTTCGCTGTCAATTTCTAAAATATAGCGGCCGTTTTGGACGGCGGCATAACCGCTTTTGCCCTCGGTATAAGGCTGCAAAGCAGCGTGTGAAATCAGATAGTCGGTCAGTTTGCTGCCGTCTTGGGCGATATTGTCCACCATTTTTGCAAAGGCAGTGTGGCAGACGCCGTTGGCTGACCAGCCGGCTGAAACGCCTTTTTCATTTTTTTCCATGCATTGGCCGCTGATGACTTCTAAGTCGGTAGGGTGCTTACCAATCAGATTGATAACACCGCCCTCTATGCCGTTAATCGGATAGGTGCGTTGTTTCTTACCTTCTTTCGTTTCGCCGTCTTGAGCTGTACCTAAATCCAAACCGGCTATGGCTTGTTCATCGATATATTTAACTTTGAAGGTAGGCTTGGGCGCTTTGCCTGAAGCAGCATCATTGGCGGCAGTATCTTCAGATTTACCGCCGCAGGCAGCCAATGAAAGGCTGAGCAAGATAAGGGGGAAGGTTTTTTTCATATGAGAAACCCTAGAAAACGATTATATTTCAAATGATAAACGATATTATGGCCGTCTAAAATATTCAGACGGCCTTACTATTATTATTTCAACGGACGAATACCTACTGCATCGCGTACTTTATCCAACAATTCGCGTGCTTCTTTACGCGCTTTTTGTGCGCCGGCCTGCAAAATGTCTTCAATTTGAGAGGGTTTGGCTGTCAACTCATTGTAACGCTCGCGCGGTTCTGCGAGCTCGGCATTGATTTTTGCGCCCAAGAGTTTCTTAGCCTCACCCCAAGCAAGGCCTTCGGCCAGCATTTGTGTAAACTCGGCAGTTTCAGACGGCGTGGAGAAGGCTTTGTAGATTTCAAACAGAGGACTTTCATCAGGCTGTTTCGGTTCGCCGGGCTCTTTCATGTTGGTGATGATTTTGTTAACGGATTTTTGGGTTTTCTTGTCGTTTTCCCAAAGCGGAATGGTATTGCCGTAGGACTTGGACATTTTGCGTCCGTCCAAGCCGACCAAGAGTTCGACATTTTCGTCAATTTTCACTTCTGGCAGGGTGAAGAGTTCTTGGAAGCGGTGGTTGAAGCGGCCGGCAATATCGCGTGCCATTTCAACGTGTTGGATTTGGTCGCGACCGACTGGTACTTCATGGGCATTGAACATAAGAATGTCGGCAGTCATGAGGATAGGGTAGCTGTACAGACCCATTTCCACGCCATGATCCGGATCTTCCTGACCGTTTTCGGTATTTGCCTGTACTGCGGCTTTATAAGCGTGAGCGCGGTTCATCAGGCCTTTTGCGGTAATACAGGTCAGAATCCAGTTCAACTCCATCACTTCGGGAATATCGCTTTGACGGTAGAAAGTGGTCTGTTCCGGATTGAGTCCGCAGGCGAGCCATGTGGCGGCAACAGCTTGAGTAGATTGATGAATCATTTCCGGCTCATGACATTTGATGATGCCGTGATAGTCGGCCAAAAAGAGGAATGATTCGGTATTGGAATCTTGCGCCGCGCGGATGGCCGGGCGGATGGCACCGACGTAGTTGCCCAAGTGTGGAATACCTGTTGTGGTAACGCCTGTTAAAACTCGTTTTTTGCTCATGAAAGTATCCTTCGGCACAAAGGCCGTCTGAAAATAAATATTGTGTCGATTATACCTGATTATTCTTGATTTTTCAGACGGCCTTTTGAGTAAAGAGTAGATGGATAATAAAAGTTATACACATAAAATCTAAAAATAAAACATTATAAAACAATAATATAGTAAAAATTTTTGATTAATGGAGTAAATAACTATTGAGTTATCCACATTTGCGCTTATATAGGCTCTAACAGAATATATTTGAAGAGGAACGTAAAATGAGATTTGATAAATTGACTGCCAAATTCCAGCAAGCTCTGCAAGAAGGTCAAAGTTTGGCTTTGGCTGCGGACAGCAGCTACCTTGAGGCCGGCTTTATCTTAAAAGCGTTGCTTGACGATCAAAACAGCGGTGCTGCTGCGTTACTGGCTCATGCAGGTGTGAATGTGCCTCAAGTAAAACAACGTTTGCAGCAACATTTGAGCAGCTTGCCAAAAGTATCCGGTCAAGGCGGCGATATTATGCCTAGCCGTGAGCTGCAAGCTGTATTGAACTTGATGGACAAGGCTGCAACCAAACGCGGCGATGCCTATATCGCCAGTGAACTTTTCCTGCTGGCTTTGGTTCAGCAGAATGATGCGACCGGCAAAATCTTGAAAGAAGCCGGTGCGACCGAACAAAATATCAATGCCGCGATCGATGCGGTACGAGGAGGACAAAACGTGAACGATGCGAATGCAGAAGACCAACGCGATGCTTTGAAAAAATACACACTCGACCTGACTCAACGCGCCCGTGACGGCAAGCTCGACCCCGTTATCGGTCGTGATGATGAAATTCGTCGTGCGATTCAGGTATTGCAACGCCGTACCAAAAACAACCCTGTGCTGATTGGTGAGCCGGGTGTGGGTAAAACCGCTATTGTTGAAGGTTTGGCACAACGTATTGTTAACGGCGAAGTACCTGAATCCCTGCGTAACAAACGCCTTTTGGTTCTGGACTTGGCGGCTTTGATTGCCGGCGCGAAATATCGCGGCGAATTTGAAGAACGCTTGAAAGGCGTGTTGAACGACTTGGCTAAAGATGACGGCAACACTCTGATTTTCATTGACGAAATCCATACTTTGGTTGGCGCAGGTAAAACCGACGGCGCAATGGATGCGGGCAATATGTTGAAACCGGCTTTGGCGCGCGGCGAATTGCACTGTATCGGTGCGACTACTTTGGACGAATACCGTCAGTACATCGAGAAAGATGCGGCACTCGAACGCCGCTTCCAAAAAGTATTGGTCGGCGAGCCCAGCGTGGAAGACACCATCGCTATTTTGCGCGGTTTGCAAGAGCGTTATGAAATCCACCACGGTATCGATATTACCGACCCTGCTATCGTTGCCGCAGCGGAGTTGAGCGACCGTTATATTACCGACCGCTTCCTGCCTGATAAAGCGATTGATTTGATCGACGAAGCAGCCAGCCGCATCAAAATGGAGCTGGATAGCAAACCTGAGCAAATGGATAAACTTGACCGTCGCATTATCCAGCTCAAAATGGAAAAAATGCACGTTGCCAAAGAAAGCGATGACGCCAGCAAAAAACGTTTGGAACTGATAGACGAAGAAATTGACGGCCTGCAAAAAGAATACGCCGATTTGGACGAAATCTGGAAAGCAGAAAAAGCCGCCTCTTCCAGCACCACCGACATCAAAAAACAGATGGACGACATCAAAGTCAAAATCGAGCAGGCCAAACGTCAAGGCGACTTCGCCCGCGCGTCCGAACTCGAATACGGTGAGTTGCCGAAATTGGGCGCACAGTTGCAAGCTGCGGAAAGTAACCCTGACGGCAAAAAACAAAACAAACTCTTCCGTACCGAAGTTGGTGCGGACGAAGTGGCCGAAATCGTATCGCGCATGACCGGCATCCCTGTGTCCAAAATGATGGAAGGTGAACGCGACAAGCTGTTGAAAATGGAAGAAGTATTGCACCGCCGTGTGGTCGGCCAAGATGAAGCCGTGCGTGCTGTATCCGACGCCATCCGCCGCAGCCGTTCCGGTTTGGCCGATCCGAATAAACCTTATGGCAGCTTCTTGTTCTTAGGCCCGACCGGTGTGGGTAAGACCGAATTGTGTAAGGCATTGGCAGGCTTCCTGTTTGACAGCGAAGATCATCTGATTCGTATCGATATGTCCGAATACATGGAAAAACATGCTGTTTCCCGCTTAATCGGTGCGCCTCCCGGCTATGTTGGCTACGAAGAGGGCGGTTACCTGACCGAACAAGTCCGCCGCAAACCGTACAGCGTGATTCTTTTGGATGAAGTGGAAAAAGCCCATCCGGACGTATTCAACATCTTGCTGCAAGTATTGGATGACGGCCGCTTGACCGACGGACAAGGCCGTACCGTAGACTTCAAAAATACCGTTATCGTGATGACTTCCAATATTGGTAGCCAACATATCCAACAAATGGGTACTCAAGACTACGAAGCGGTGAAAGAAGTTGTAATGGAGGATGTGAAAGAACATTTCCGTCCTGAAATGATCAACCGTATTGACGAAGTCGTCGTGTTCCACGGTTTGGATCAGGCTAATATCCGCAGCATTGCGAAAATCCAGCTTAAGGGTTTGGAAAAACGTTTGGAGGCGCAACATCTGCATCTGAAAGTCGATGATGCTGCCTTGGATCTGATTGCCGAAGCCGGTTTCGATCCTGTATATGGTGCCCGTCCGCTCAAACGCGCCATTCAGTCAGAAATCGAAAACCCGTTGGCAAAAGCATTGCTTGAAGGCAAATATGCACCTGATAGCACAATCCATGTTAAAGAAGAGGGTGGTAAGCTCTTGTTTGCATAAGGTTAAAACAATGTAGTATGCTGTTGTAAAAGGCCGTCTGAAAGAATTCAGACGGCCTTTCCTAATTATTGATTCATATCATATATTTATTATGTAATTTGATTATTCATTGAATTTTAGAGAATATTAATCGAAAATCTTGTGCCATGGGTTGATAAAGAATGCGATATAATCCGACCTGTTTGCCAAGGTTCTTGCTAAATATCTCATTTTGTGTAATAATACTACAATGCAAAAACTGACTAATCAAAATCTTCACATTATTTTGTCGGAGCGCTTAAATGATACCGACTTTGTTCTTATTCTCAATGCATTAATCAAATTTTTGCGCCGAGGAGGCAAAAAACAGGCTTCTGAACGTTTCGATTTGATTTTATCTACTTTAAAACAAGACGATGCTTTATGCCGTCAATTCAGCCTGCGCTTCTATGCCTGGCTGTCCAAAGTTCACATCTATCCTGCGTTGATTAAGCTGGGTATTTTCTCGCGCCATAGTTTTACTCGGGAGATGGGCATACGGATTTACGAACGTTTCAGCCCGTCTTATAAAGACTTTTCCAATCTGCGCGAAGTATTTTTATATCTTTTTCATTCGAAAAACGATGATAAATGGTTGCAGACGCTGAGTTTGCGCCAATGGTTGAGCATGTATGAATTGTTGCAGGGCAAAGCGGATCCTGCTTTGCTTCAGACGGCCAGCCGACAGTTGGCAGATGCCCGTTTGCGCGCAGTGGAAATGCTGTCTATTTGGATTGCTTCCGAAGCGATTGAGCCGGATTTAATACGGATCGCTCCCCGTTTGTTGGAGGCGGATTCGGCATTTGTTGCTTTGCAACGTGAAATTGCAAAATTGGTAGAACACTATCGCCACAGTGAAGAAACTTACGATACGGCGCACTTGGAGGTCATGTTTGACCAGTGTGATAAGCAAATTGAGTATCTGCGTCGTCGTGGTACAGGAGCGGGATCTGGCTCATCAGTTAAAGTAGCTCACTTGCTGGAGCGTTTGCAGCAAACTATCAGCCGTCTGAAACTGTTGACCAATATTCAAATTGAAACCGGCAGCCGCACCCGCTTAACCATCAATCTGATGAATGCGATGATTTACGCGGCAGTAGAGCAATACAGCACCAGCCACTTGCGTAAAAGCAGTATCCGAATGCTGGCACGCAGTATTACGGAAAACAAAAGCCACCATGGCGAACATTATATTACGCGCAACCGTAGCGAATATTTCAAAATGTTTTATTCCGCAGCAGGCGGCGGCGTAATTATTGCTTTGATGGCATTGAATAAAATCCATATTGCGTCTTTGGGGTTCGGCGAGTTTACGACTTCATTCCTTGCCGGACTTAACTACGGCTTAGGCTTTATGCTGATTCATATGCTGCACTGCACTGTTGCGACCAAGCAGCCAGCCATGACGGCGGCGAGCTTTGCCGAGCAGGTGGACTCAAATGAAGGTAGCAAAGCGGTGGACAATAAATTGGCAAAACTGCTGATTGATGTGTGCCGTTCGCAAAGTGTTGCCGTGTTTGGCAATGTATCGATTGCCATATTGTTGGCGGCGGGGATCGCTTGGGGTTATGCCTACACGCATGGTCAGCCTTTATTAAACGAGGCGGTTACAGCCTACCAGCTTAAATCTATTGAGATTTTTACTCAGCCGACCTTATGGTATGCCGCTATTGCCGGTGTATGGTTATTTTGTTCGGGTATTATTGCCGGCTTTTTTGACAATCGTTCCGATTATCTAAACCTGCGTCAGCGCCTGCCGTTTAATCCGTTGTTACGAAAAATCATGCGTCCGGAGCCACGCCGCCGTTTGGCCGCTTATATTCATAAGCATTACGGCTCGCTTATGGGCAATTTTATTTTCGGTATGCTTTTGGGGATGACCGGCTATTTCGGCCATCTTTTCGGCTTGCCGCTGGATATTCGTCATGTAGCGTTCTCTTCGGCAAATTTGGGTTATGCCGCGATTAGCGATCATGTAGATATATTCACTTTTATGCTTGGCTTGGCAAGTGTATTGGCAATCGGCATGGTGAATCTGGTGGTCAGCTTTTCTTTGGCTTTGGCTGTTGCGCTTCGTTCACGCGGCACGCGTTTGGGCAGTATGCGTAATCTGCTGAAAAGCTTCTGGAGTCAAGTTAAAGCCAATCCTTTGATTTTGCTGTATCCGGTTCAAGTGAATAACAAAGAAAACACGAAGTAAGATTGAAGAAAGGCCGTCTGAATATATACTTTTCAGACGGCCTTTTAATTTAAAAACTATAAAGATTAGGCTTGCAGAGAGGCGCGGTTTTCCAAAACTTGGTCAATCAAACCATATTTTTTAGCTTCATCGGCAGACATATAATTGTCGCGGTCGGTATCGCGTTCCAAGTCGGCCAAATCGCGATCACAATGTTTAGCGAGTAAGCGGTTCAGTTTCTCTTTGATTTTCAGCAGCTCTTTAGCGTGAATTTCAATATCGGAAGCCTGACCGGCCAAGCCGCCGCTGATGAGCGGTTGGTGAATCATGATGCGGCTGTTTGGCAGGGCAAAGCGTTTGCCTTTTTCGCCTGCGGACAACAGGAATGCGCCCATGCTTGCCGCTTGGCCCAAGCATAAAGTAGAAACATGCGGCTTGATGAAGTTCATGGTGTCGTAAATCGACATACCGGCAGTAACCGAACCGCCCGGAGAGTTGATATAGAAGAAGATATCTTTATCAGGGTTTTCACTTTCCAAGAACAGTAATTGCGCAACAACCAAGTTGGCAGATTCGTCTGTCACCGGGCCAATCAAGAAAACGATGCGCTCTTTCAAAAGGCGTGAGTAGATGTCGAATGCGCGCTCGCCGCGACCGCTTTGTTCGATAACGGTAGGGACAAGGTAATTATTGAAATCGAAGGACATTTTTGTCTCCTGTTAATGATGGAAAAGCACCAAAGCCATTTAAAGCGCTTCGGTGCTTTTGATTGTCTGTTTCAGACGGCCTTAGAGCAATTAAGCTTGTGCGCCCATTACTTCGTCAAAAGACAGCGCTTTTTCAGTTACTTTAGCTTTGCTCAGAACGAAATCAACAACGTTGCTTTCTACTGCCAAAGAAGTCGGGCCTTGCAGGCGGGAAGGCTCTGCGTAGTACCAGTCGATAACTTCTTGAGGGTCTTCGTAGCTCTCAGCGAAGTTGGCAACAACGGCTTTGATCTGGTCTTCAGTTGGCTCAAGTTTGTTTTCTTCAACCAATTTAGCCAAAATCAGACCTAAAGCAACGCGGCGTTCTGCTTGTTCTTTGAACATATCCAAAGGCAGATCTAAGTTGGCAGCGTCAGCCATACCTTGGTTAACGAAGTTTTGTTTCATTTCGTTTGCCAAGCGGGCGGCTTCTTCGTTGACTAAAGCAACAGGAACTTGCAAATCGGCTGCCTTGAGCAGGGCGTTCATTACAGATTCTTTAGTTTGTTCACCGATGCGGCGCTCAACTTCGCGGCCGACGTTTTTCTTCACTTCTTCACGCATTTTGGCAACGTCGCCGTCTTCAATACCCAGTGCTTTAGCAAAGTCAGCGTCAACTTCAGGCAAAGTAGCTTCAGAAACGTTGTTCAATGTGATGGTGAATACGGCAGATTTACCGGCAACATCTTTACCGTGGTAGTCTTCAGGGAAGTTTACGGTAACATCTTTGCTTTCGCCGGCTTTCATGCCGACAACACCGGCTTCGAATTCAGGCAACATTTGACCTGCACCCAATACGAAAGCGTAGTTTTTAGATGCGCCGCCGGCGAAAGGTTCGCCGTCGATTTTGCCTTCGAAGTCGATGATGACGCGGTCGCCGTTTTGGGCTTCGCGGTCAACATGGTTGAAGCGGGTGCGTTGTTTACGCAGGATTTCTACAGTTTGGTCAACTTCGGCATCGCCAACGGTTGCAGTTACTTTTTCTACTTCTTGGGCAGACAGATCGCCGATGGTTACTTCGGGGAAGACTTCAAAAATAGCGGCAACTTTGAAAGACTCTTGATCGTCTTGTTCTTCAACGCCTTCAAAGCGTGGGTAACCGGCAACTTTCAATTCTTGAGCGACAGCAACTTCGTAGAATTCGCGTTGTACCAATTCGTTGATAACGTCGTTTTGTGCGCTTGCGCCGTACATTTGGGCAATCATTTTGAACGGTGCTTTACCCGGACGGAAGCCGTCAACTTTTGCACGGCGTTGGGTTTGTTTCAGTTTTTTCTCAGTTTCTGCGTTGATTTTGGACCAAGGCAGAGACAATACTACTTTGCGTTCCAGATTTTCTAAAGTTTCAACAGTTACGCTCATCGTAAGCCCTTAAATTTGTTGTGTTTAAACGGTTATCCTTCTGCTCAGTATTCCGAAGAATTTCGGAAGCGTGCATAAGGTCAAAATTTAGCTGCTTAGTATAACACAATGTTTCACGAATAACATAAAAAGGCCGTCTGAAAAGTAGGAAATTCTTTTCAGACGGCCTTTGTGTTTCGATATTGTTGTTTTTTACAGCTGGTCTTTTTGAGCCAGAATTCGTCGGCTGCCGTTGATGTCTGCCGGAGAGAGAACACCGGCATTTTCAAGCGCATCTATTAAATTGGCGGCACGGTTGTAGCCGATGCGTAATTGGCGTTGCAGGGCGGAAATGGAAGTCTTGCGGCTTTCTAATACGAAGGCAACGGCTTGATCGAATAGCTCATCGCTGTTTGCGTTCGGATTAACAATATTGGTGGTTTCGATGGCTGCTTCGCCACTGAGCAGGCCTTCCACATAATTGGTCGGAGCCTGTTTTTTGACGAAATTGACGACTTGATGTACTTCATCATCGGAAACAAATGCACCTTGCAGGCGTGTCGGTTCTGCGCTGCCCGGTTGCAGGAATAACGAGTCGCCGTATTTGAGCAATTCGTCTGCACCCATTTGGTCAAGAATGGTGCGGCTGTCGATTTTGCTTTGTACGGTAAAGGCCATGCGTGTCGGAATGTTGGCTTTAATCAGGCCGGTAACCACATCGACACTCGGGCGTTGGGTGGCGACAATCATGTGAATGCCTGCTGCACGCGCTTTTTGGGCAAGGCGTGCGATTTGCTGCTCAACGGATTTGCGTTCAGTCATCATTAAGTCTGCTAACTCGTCAATGACGACCACAATCAGTGGCAGTTTTTCCAGAGGCTCAGGATCGTCAGGATTTAAGCTGAACGGATTGAGCAATGGCTTGCCTGCTGCTTTGGCTTGTTCGACTTTTTGGTTGAAACCGTCCAGATTGCGCACGCCGGCATGGGAAAGCAGGCGATAGCGTTTTTCCATTTCGGCAACACACCAGTTCAACGCTTGCCCAGCCTCGCGCATATCGGTCACAACCGGGCAGAGCAGGTGCGGAATGCCGTCATAAATGCTCAATTCCAGCATTTTCGGGTCAATCATGATGAAACGGACTTCGTCGGGCGAGGCTTTGAAGAGCATGGACATAATCATGCCGTTCACACCGACGGATTTACCCGATCCGGTCATACCTGCAACCAAAAGATGCGGCATTTTTGCCAAGTCACCGACAACGGGCGTACCTGCAATATCCTTACCCAAAGCAACGGTCAGTTTGGACTTAGCGTCGGTAAACACGGGAGAAGAGAGGATTTCGCTCAACATCACGTCTTGGCGTTTCTCATTGGGCAATTCAATGCCCATGGTGTTTTTACCGGCAATAGTTTCTACGATACGTACCGCTTGCAGAGACATCGAGCGCGCCAAATCTTTGGACAAGGCGACAATTTGGCTGCCTTTGACACCTTGTGCCGGTTCGATTTCGTAGCGGGTAATCACGGGGCCGGAAGTGGCGGAAACAACCTGTACGCCGATACCAAATTCAGCCAGCTTGGCTTCGATCAATTCTGCGGTTTGTTGCAATTCATCCGGATTGACGGCAACCGGTTCTTCAGACGGCATACGCAACAGGTTCATGTTGGGTTTGTGGTATTCGCCGTTGTTTTTAGGTTCAGTATCGTCAAACAGGGAAGTTTGGATTTTAGGAGGCGGCGCAACAGATACGGCAACGGTTTTACGGTTGCTGCTGCTGCCTGCCAACGGAGCAACCGGAGTAGCGGTAATGGTTTTGGCTTCTTTAACCATGCGGCGCGTATTTTGGGTTTCCAAAGTTTCGGCGCTGACATCTTCTTTTTTATTTTGATATTGCGACAGTTTTTTCATCAAGCTGCCAAACAGGCCGCCCACATGGCTGCCGGATTTGGCCATGACTTCCAACCATGACACCTGAGCCAACAGGGAAATGGATAACAGCAACATCACCAGCATAATCAACAGGCTGCCTGATTTACCCAACAGCCAAGCCAAGCCTGAGCCGGCCAATAAGCCGACCAAGCCGCCGGCACCGACGGGAAGGGATTCGCTCAATGCGTTGTCAAACAGAAAATGTTCGATAATCGGGCTGCACACCAGCAGGAGGAATAATGCCAAAGCGGCTACGCCGTGATTGTAAGGTTTATGGTTTTCCTGCTTTTTCATGGGGCGGAAGTTTTTGTAGAGGAAAACGCAAGAGGCGACGATCCACCACCAAGATGACAGGCCGAACAGATAATATCCGACATCGGAAAGATAGGAGCCAAAGAGGCCGCCGAGGTTGGCGACATCGTTGCTTTTGGGAACGCTGCGCGACCATGCAGGGTCGTCCATGCTGAAGCTGGCCAGAGAAATGGCCAGATAAATGGTGATAACCAAGCCAAACAGCCATAAAGCATCATTAATCAAGTTAACGACATGCTCGGGGCGCGCTTTTTTTTCTTCATTTCTTTGCAGCTCTTTGGCGGCCTTGAGACGTTGGGAGACTTTATTGTCGGCTTGAGTTTGTGCTTTGGTGGATTTGCGTGTGGTCGGTTTGGCTGCCGGTTTGGTAGAGACGCGTTTTTTTGTTTGGGTTTTAGAAGATTTTGCAGTCATGAGATAAAGGCCGTCTGAAAAGACCGGAGGTAATGTGCGTAAAGGCCAAATTATACCGTATTTACTAGGCACAAGAAATTGAAACGGGCGTAATCATTATAGGATTCAGGCCGTCTGTTTGGCGTGACGAAAATTTTGGATTTCGTTTCCACCTATTCAGACGGTCTGATGTTTTGATTGATTTGGACTTACATTCTGCCCAGTTCGCGCTGGAGGGCTTGAATGTTTTTCTCCCTATCCAAAACCGCGCCTTGCAGCGTACTGATGGCCTGTTGATTGACGCTGCCGCCTTTGGCCGTCCGCGCTTGGCTCAGTTGCTTTTTGGCATCGGCCAAAGCCGCGCGTTCATTGGATAACTCGGTTTCCAGAATAGAGCGGCGGCTGTTGACGCCGGAGGATTTTGGAACCGGAGGAGGAGCTGTTTCAGAAGCGGTGCGGACAGGGGCAGGTTTGGGTGTTGCTTTGTGGTTGGATTTTGCCGCTGTATTTTTGCTTTTTGCTGGAGCAGTTTGTGATGTCGGCGCGTTGAGTGTAGGCGCATCGCTGACCGGGGCATCGTATCGGCTGCTGCTGTATTTGCCGACAATCGGCAAATCGTTAACGGCTTGGCAGTTGCCGCTTGGGCGCGAGGTATAGACAATCGAGCCGTTGACTTCACAGGTGTAGATTTTTGCGGCATGGGCTTGGCTGTTGAAAATGGCAAGCGGCAGCAGGGATAGGGTAAGCAGATATTTTTTCATGATTCAGGTAGGGCTGATTCGTTGCACTTGAGCATTTTATTCTTGTTCAGACGGTATGGGCTGCTGTTTTTTAGCTTTTGCACTGTTTTTGTTTTTGCTCGGTTTGTCGGCTTTTTTCTCTTGTTTATCGGATTTTTCCGCGCGTGCCTTTTTCTTAGGCTTTGCACTTGCGCGTTCATCAGAGGCATTGAGGCTTCGGATGTTAAGGTGGTAACCGCTGCCTTGATGGCCGCTAATTTTAGGCAATTGAGCCTGTGCACAGGAGGATTTAGGTTCGGAGGTATAGCTGCCGTTGCCGCAGGAATAAACTGCGGCAGCTGCATGAAGAGAAATGCCCAAGACGAAAGAGGATACGAGGAAGTATCCGGCTTGTTTGATGGTTGAAGTCATGTTTTTCCGTATTGTGTTTTATTTCAGACGGCCTGATGGCTCTATTTTTATTGGGAAAACTTGGCTTCGACATCAACTTGGATTTGCTCAAGCTCTTCCTGCCATTGCAGCCAGTTTTCTTCCAGTTGCGTTAATTTTACTTTAGTTTCTGTTAATTGTGCGAGTGTCTCTTGCAATTTGGGTTTATTTTCTTCTGAATAAGCAGATTCTTGTGCCAAAAATGCTTCACAGGCCGTCTGAATATCAGTCAATCGTGCGATTTCTTTTTCGGCTTTGTCGATTTTTTGCTGAATCGGTTTGCTGCGTTTGGCCTTTTCCTGACGGATTCGTGCTTCTATGCGCTTGGTGTCCTTACGGCTTTGGCTTTGTGCAGAAGCGGCGGGGGCTGCAGCGTTTTCTTGTGCCAACCGCCATTGACGGTAGTCGTTCAAATTGCCGTCGAAGTTGTTCAGACGGCCTTTGTCGATAAGGAGGAAGCTGTCGGTAGTCGCTTCAAGCAGGCTGCGGTCGTGCGAAACGACAATCAATGCGCCTTGGAAACTTTGCAGGGCAAGTGTCAGGGCGTGGCGCATATCCAAATCTAGGTGGTTGGTCGGTTCGTCAAGCAGTAGCAGATTAGGTTTTTGCCAGATAATCATGGCAAGGGCGAGTCGCGCTTTTTCGCCGCCCGAAAAAGGCTCGGTCTTTTGAACCGCCATATCGCCAATAAAGTTGAAACCGCCTAAAAAGTTGCGGATTTCCTGTTCGCGGACTTCGAGCGAAAGCTGTTGGATATGCCAAACCGGACTTTGGTCTGCACGTAAGGTATCCAGTTGGTGCTGGGCAAAATAACCGATATTGAGCTTTTCGGAGCGTACGATGCTGCCGGAAAGTAAATCGATTTTTCCAGACAAGGCTTTGATAAATGTGGATTTACCGCTGCCGTTAACACCCAGCAGGCCGTAACGTGCGCCGCTTTCCAGAGACAAGGTGATATCGTGCAAAACAGTTTTGTCGCCATAGCCCAAGTCGGCATGGTCGAGTTTCAATAATGGGTTGGGCAGGTGGGTCGGATTGGCAAACTCAAAGGAAAACTCGCTATCCAAATGCGCAGGGGCGATGCGCTCGAGTCTGGCCAGAGCCTTCATGCGGCTTTGGGCTTGTACGGCCTTTGTGGCTTTGGCTTTAAAACGGTCGATAAAGGATTGCAGATGTTTGATTTGTGCCTGCTGTTTGACGTAGGCGGCTTGTTGTTGCGCCAGACGTTGGGCACGTTCCGCTTGGTAGAAATCGTAATTACCGCCGTATTGGGTCAGTTTTTGTTGCGACAGTTCGATGGTGTGCGTTGTGGTGGCATTCAAGAAGTCGCGGTCATGGGAGATGATGATTTGCGTACAGGGCAGGGAGGCGAGATGGTTTTCCAGCCACAACACGGTTTCTAAATCCAAGTGGTTGGTCGGTTCGTCCAAAAGCAGCAAATCGGCACGACAAATCAGTGCTTGGGCGAGGTTGAGGCGCATACGCCAGCCACCGGAAAAGGATTTGACGGGGCGCGTATGTTCTTCTTGTGCAAAACCCAAGCCGTTAAGCAGCTTGGCAGCGCGTGCCGGCGCGGTATAGGCATCGATTTCTTCAAGTTTGGCGTGATATTCGGCTTGCTTCATGCCTTCGTTTTGAGCTTCTGCTTGAGCCAAGGTCGTCTGAAAAGCCTGTAATTCGGCATCGCCTTGCAAAACGTAGTCTAAAGCGGAAATATCTAAATCAGGCGTTTCTTGAGAGACGGAAGCAAGGCGCCATGTTTTGGGAATAAGGATTTCGCCGCCATCTTGCGTGATTTCACCTTTTATCAGCGCAAACAGGCTGGATTTTCCTGTACCGTTTTTACCGATTAAACCAACGCGTTGGCCGGGGTTGATTACGGCATCGGCTTTATCGAGCAGGACTTTCAAACCGCGTTGTAGGGTGAGTTTTTTGATTTCTATCATGATGGCAGGCAAGGGGGTGTAAAACGAAAGGCGTTATTTTACCTGAAAAGACATATAAAAGGCCGTCTGAACAAGTATGAAAACGAAATCAACGATTTCTATTTCACTTATTCAGACGGCCTTTATGAAATGACGGTTGGAAATGCTTTCAAATTGTCTGTTGTTTCAATTAAATTTGAAGATCGGCATTGTCCGCACGGATTTGGCGCAGGAATTTTTGTGTCCGCTCATGTTTGGGATGATTGAACAAATCTTGCGGGCTGCCTTGTTCGACAATAACGCCGCCATCCATCACGACGACGGTGGTTGCCACTTCCAAGGCAAATTTGATTTCATGCGTAACGACAACCATGGTCCAGCCTTCTTGTGCCAACTCCTTCATGGTATCCAAAACATCTTGCACCAATTCAGGGTCAAGCGCGGAAGTCGGTTCGTCAAACAGCATCAATTCAGGCTGAATTGCCAATGCTCGGGCAATGCCGACGCGCTGCTGTTGACCGCCGGAAAGCTGGTAGGGGTAGAGGTCAATCTTATCGCCCAAACCGACTTTTTTAAGCAATTTGACAGCCTCTTCACGCGCTTTGGCGACAGGCTTGCCTTGTACGGCAACCGGCCCTTCCATAACGTTTTCCAACGCAGTTTTGTGCGGAAAGAGGTTGTATTGTTGGAACACCATGCCGGACTTGCGGCGCAGTGCCAAAATATCGTGTTTGCTTGGTTTTTTGGAAAAATCGATGCTTAACGGCTGCGCATTGTCAAACTCGATCTGACCTTGTTCTGGCATTTCCAAAGCATTTAAACAGCGTAAAAACGTGGTTTTGCCTGAGCCGGAAGGGCCTAAGATGACAACCACTTGTCCTTTGCCGACATCCAAATCGATGCCGCGCAAAATGGTATTTTCGCCAAAGGTCTTATGGATATTGCGGATTTTAATCATGACAACTCCTTATTTGGCAACATAGCGGTCGAAACGTTTTTCCAAACGCGCCTGAATCAGAAACAGCACTTTGCAGAAACACCAATAAACCAATGCGGCTTCGATATAAACGGGTAAAAAGTCATAAGTACGGTTTGCTGTCTCTTGGGCAACACGGAAAAGCTCGGTTACCGTTACCACTGCGGCAAGCGAGGTGTTTTTGAACAAGCCGATAAACTCGTTGCTTAAAGGCGGTACGGCAACGCGGAATGCCTGTGGCGCGACAATGCGGCGGAAAGTCTGCATATAGGTCATGCCGATGGAGAAACCTGCTTCCCATTGGCCTTTAGGTACGGACAAAATTGCCGCGCGTATGGTTTCGGAAGCGTATGCGCCAACATTGAGCGAGAAGCCGATGATGGCGGCAGGAATCGGGTCGATATAGATGCCGACGGAAGGTAAACCGTAGAATACGATGACCAACTGTACCAAAAGCGGCGTACCGCGAATGACGGAAATATAAAATTCCACCAGCTTCAGCAAGCATTTTTGGAAAATGCCACCGGAGGGCATGATTCTTACCAAAGCAACGGCTACGGCAATAATCATGCCGATAACGAAAGAAGCGATCGCCAAAGGCAAAGACACTGCGAAGCCGGCTTTAACCATGGGCCAAAACGCGCTGATGAGCATATCAGCGCGTGTTTCCGTCATAAACGGCAGAGAAGCAAGGAAATTATTTAACACTGATGTCTTTTCCGAAGAATTGTTCGCCCAGTTTTTTCAGCGTGCCGTCGGCTTTCAGCTCAGTCATGGCAGTACTGAATTTAGCCAATGCTTCATCATTGCCTTTATTGACAATCAGGCCTGAGCCGACTTTTTCGTCAGCAGGGGCAGACCAAACGATTTGTACGCCGGCATTTGGGTTTTTCTTCAGGTAGTCCAATACCGCCAATTCGTCGTTCAGGGTTGCGTCGGCACGTTTTTGTTCAATCAGGGTCAGAGATTGCGCCAAGCCATCCACCGGTACGAGTTCAGCTCCTGCTGCTTTGGCTTTTTCGCCATAGTTGCTGGTCAGGGATTGTGCGGTTTTTACGCCTTTGATGTCGTCGATGGATTTGATATTGCTGTCTTTACGCGCGACTAAAACAGCACCACTCCAGCTGTAGGGTTCAGATTTGTCAAAAGTCGCTTGACGCTCAGGGCTGGTCAGGCCGACTTGGTTGGCAACCACGTCGAAACGGCCGGCTTTCAAACCTGCCATCATGGAGTCCCATTGTGTTTCTTTAAATTCGACTTTTACGCCCAGTTTGTCGGCGACTGCGCGGGTTACTTCAACATCGTAGCCGGTCAATTTGCCGTCTTTGTCGTGGTAGGTGAAGGGTGCGTAAGTACCTTCCGTACCGACAGTGATGGTACCTTTGTTGTTGATTCGCTCAATCAGTGAGCCGGAGGCCGAACCAGATTGTGCCGGAGTAGAAGAAGCTGAGTTGCTGCCTTCTCCGCCGCAAGCAGCCAAAACTACTGCAGCGATGCTGCCGAGTACGAATTTTTTCAACATGGATTTTTACTCCTGACTTTAAGTGTGTCATTTAGTATTAAAGCATGCATTCTAAGCGAAACTGCCCAAAATACAAAATACATCTTATGCCTTAAAAGGCCGTCTGAATGCTGATTTGTTCAGACGGCCTTCAATGATGTATAAAAAATTCAGCTTATGCAATTTCAAGCCACATGACTTGATAGGGTTGCAGTACCAAGTCCTGATTCAGAGAAACGGTTTGACCGCTGATCAAATCGTGCGCTTTAAACGGCATGGCCTGCAGGGTGTGCGCACTGATGGTTTGCGCATGTTCGCTGAAGTTGCCGAATACCAAAAGCGCGTTGTTGCGCATATAGCCGATGATGTGTTTGTTGTTGGTGTTGAAGGTAACCAACCTGCCGCCATTAAAGCGCGGATTGCTTTGGCGGATGGAAATCATATGGCGTAAACCTTGGAAGATTTGACCGGCAGTGGTCGAGCTGTCATGGCGTTGGTTGTACAACTCCTCATTGTAACGAGGACGGTGTGCCCAGCGGCTGTCATCGCTCTTGTTGCTGTCTTGAGACCAGTCATCGTCATTGAGCGTACCCACTTCGTCGCCTAGGTAAATCAGCGGCAGGCCGCCGGTACTCAAAGCAATGCTGTACAAAAGTTTGATGCGGTCAACGGCATGCGGATCGTTTTGAGCCAAGCCGACCAATGCTGCTGCTGTACCACTGACACGGCAGTCACCTGTGCTTGGGTTGTATTGGAATGGTACGCCACGCGCGAAGCTGCCGTCAAAATGGTTGACGAAGAAGCGGTTGAGGAATTGGCGGTGGTCGTAGCCGTGGATGCCGAATTGCGATGCGTCTTCGTCGGCAAACGTCCAGCCGATGTCGTCATGGCTGCGGACGTAGTTGACCCATGCTGTGTGGTCGGGCAGGTTGTGACGGTAGGTCAGTGCTTGATGGAGCAGGTTGACTTCGCGTGTGGCGAGGGTGTTCCACAACAATGCCATTTGCAGAGGGTTGTAGCCGATTTGACATTCGTCTTGGCTGATGTATTGGACAACTTGGTCAGGGTGGACGATGGCTTCGGATTTGAAGAACACGGCTGGCGCTGCGATACGCATTACAGAGTTAAACGCGCGAATCAGGGCGTGTGCCTGAGGCAGGTTTTCGCAGCTTGTGCCCATTTGCTTCCAAATAAAGGCAACGGCATCCATGCGCAGAATATCAACGCCCAAGTTGGCAAGGAACATCATTTCGCCTGCCATGGCACGGAATACCCACGGGTTGCTGTAATTTAAGTCCCATTGGAAGGAGTTGAACGTCGTCCATACCCAGCGTCCGTCTTCCAGTTGGGAGAAGCCGCCCGGATGTTGGTCAGGGAAGATTTCACGCAGGGTGCGGTCGTATTGGTCGGGCATCCAGCGGTCAGGGAAAATATAGTAGAAGTTGTCGTAGAGTGGATCGCCGGCAGCGCAGCGTTTTGCCCATTCGTGTTCGTTGGAAGTGTGGTTGAAGATGAAATCGACAACGGCGGAAATGCCTGCTTCGTGCAAGGCGGCAATGACATCGCGCAAGTCGTCTATTGTACCCAGTGCTGGATTGACATCGCGGTAGCTGCTGACCGCATAGCCGCCGTCGCTTTTGCCTTCAGGGCATTTAAACAGGGGCATCAGGTGTAGATAGGTCAGGCCCAATTCTTGGAAATAAGGGATTTTGGCTTTCAACCCTTGCAGATCGCCTGCGAACAAATCGACGTAGCACACGCCGCCAACCTGTTTGTTGGACAAAATCCAGTCAGGATCGTTTTCTCGCGCGATATCAATATCTTTTAAAGATGCGTTGCGTTGGGAATAGCTTTGCCATGCTTGGGCAATCAGTTGCTCCAGCATAGGGAGGACGGCTTCGTTGTTGTTGTATACGTTGTCCAGCTCGTGCATCAGTTTTGGGAAGTGTTCCTCAAGTCGTCTGTCAAACTGTTTCCAGTCTTCAGATGTCTCGATGCTTGCACGCTGTTCGGGGGTATAAATCGATAGGGTGCGTTCTTTAAGGTGATGCAAGGTCAAATCAACCTGTTGAGTCTGGGTCAACATAATGCCTACTCTGAAATTAAGGTGAAATTGTTTTGAAGCTTGGTTTCACTTCTTTTACAAATCCATGCCGATTGTGGGCGGCTAAGACTGTAATTTTGCGTCAAGAGACTGTCTCAATGATACTGGAAGTGCTTGAGTGTGCATAGAGTTTTCAAGGTTAAGAAGGATGATTTTTCAAGTGTTTGATTTTGATTAAAAGTAAGGTTGAGCATATGGAAAGCGGCCTTTTGACGAACTTATCTTTCAGACGACCTGAGTCTTGTGAGAAAAACTTTTATTTTTATTATCTTAGACATCTTTTTATTCAGATATGGCCGTCTGAAACATATGTACAGCATAATGGGTCGCTTATTTTGTTTAAAAATGAGTCATAGAGATTAAGTTCATGACTTCTGATGTAAATCAAGATTCTATAAAGAGGCAGTTATTGTGTTTTAAATAGAGAGAATGTACGAGCTTCATTCATTAAAAAATGAATCCATCAGTTTTCTTATTGATAGTGGTTATTATGTAGATTATCAAGTTAATAAGGAAAAGGTGTTTGTCTGGTTTGTCATGCTTTTTTAATATTATTTTTTAAAATTAGACTTGACCCATTACAAGCAATTACTTAAAGTATCCATCTTATTTTTACACAAGAAAACGGGTTGTCCCGTTCTAAAAAATGAGCGCAATCAAACCACCACAAATCACTGTATTCGACAGCAAGCCAACCGATGCTTATTTCTTCGGTACTTGCGTTCTCGACCTTTTCATGCCTGAAGCAGGCATGGATGCCATTACTTTAATCGAACAACAGGGTATCCGTGTCCATTATCCAATGGAGCAAAGCTGCTGCGGTCAACCGGCCTATTCGTCAGGCCATCCTAAAGAAGCCTTTGATGTTGCCAAAGCGCAACTGGATTTATTCCCTGAAAATTGGCCGATTGTCGTGCCTTCCGGTTCTTGCGGCGGCATGATGAAACACCACTGGCCGACTTTGTTCAAAGGTACCGAGTACGAGCAAAAAGCCATTGATTGCGCCAATCGTATCATTGAATTTACCCACTTCCTGCTGGCGATTGGTTACAAACCTGAAGATAAAGGCGAGCCGGTTAAAGTGGCTGTTCATACTTCCTGCGCGGCGCGTCGCGAGATGAATGTACATTTGTCAGGCTGGCAGTTGATCGACGGCATGGAAAATGTTGAACGTATCGTTCACGACCATGAAAGCGAGTGCTGCGGTTTTGGCGGTACATTCTCTGTGAAACAAGCCGATATTTCCGGAGCGATGGTAACCGACAAAGTTGCCGCGCTGAAAGAAACCGGCGCAACTGAAATCATCAGCGCGGACTGCGGTTGCATGATGAATATTGGCGGCAAAATCGCTAAAGACGAACCCAATATGCCACGTCCGAAACATATTGCATCTTTCCTGTTGGAACGCACCGGAGGTAAAGCATGAGCGCGCGCGAAAATATTTTAGCGAAATTGAAAAAAGCCGATGCCTTGCCGATGGAAGAACCGCCGGTTTTCGATTATTACCATGAAATGGGTGTTTCTTGGGCAAACGATGTCGAACGCTTGAAACATTGGGCGGCTGCCATGCGTGCCGTCAAAACTGAAATCTATTGGGTTACCAAATCCAACTGGCCGCAAGTATTCCGTCAAGCCGCCGAAGGCAAGGGCTTGAAAAACATTCTGCTTCCATTGGAAACAGAACATGGTCAGCTGGCCCGTGCAGCTTTGGCCGATACCGATATTGAACCGCGTGGTTTTGAGCGAAAAATCGACGACTGGAAAAACGAATTCTTTACCGATATTGAGGCTGGTTTTAGCGGCTCTAAATGCGGTATTGCCCGTACCGGTACGATTATGCTGGAGTCCAGTCCTGTCGAGCCACGCAGCCTGAGTTTGGTTCCGCCTGTGCATTTCTGCTTGTTTGACACCAGCAAAATGTACAACGAATTACATAATGCTGTTGAAGGCGAAAAACTGGTAGAAAAAGGCATGCCTACCAACGTTATTTTGATTTCCGGCCCGTCTAAGACTGCTGATATTCAATTGACTTTGGCCTATGGTGCACACGGCCCGCGCGATTTGGTGGTTTTGGCCGTTCTGCCTGATCACATTTCCCCTGCCGATTTGGAGGAAAAAGCATGAGTTCCCAAACCATTAAATTCCATATGAAGCCGGAAACGTTCAAGCAAAACGCCGCGATTTCTTTGCAAGACAAACCTTTGCGTAAAAGCTTGCGCACAGCGATGGACATGCTGATGACCAAGCGCAAAGCCGTTTTGACAGATGAAGAAGAGCTGCAAAGCCTGCGTGACTTGTGTGAGCATGTCCGTCAACGTTCGTTGTCCAAATTGCCTGCATTATTGGAACAGCTGGAAGAAAACCTGACCAAGTTGGGCGTTAAAGTCCACTGGGCAGAAACACCTGCCGAAGCCTGCCAAATCATTCACAACATCATTACCGATAAAAACGGTAAGCTGATGGTGAAAGGCAAATCTATGGTCAGCGAAGAGATTGAGCTGAACCATTATCTGCAAGATCAAGGCATCAAAGCGATTGAGAGCGACTTGGGCGAGTTTATCGTTCAAATGGCCGGCGAGAAACCAACCCATATCGTGATGCCTGCCATTCATAAAACCAAAGAGCAGGTTAGCGAGCTTTTCCATCAAAACCTCGGCACTCCATTAACAGATGATGTAGACCAGTTGACTGGATTTGCGCGTAAAGCATTGCGCGATATTTACAGCACTGCCGATGTCGGTTTGAGCGGTGTGAACTTTGCCGTTGCTGAAACGGGCACTTTGTGTCTGGTCGAAAATGAAGGCAACGGCCGCTTGAGTACCACTGTACCGCCTGTGCACATCGCCATTACCGGTATTGAAAAAGTGGTTGCGAAGCTGTCGGATGTTCCGCCTTTGTACAGCCTGCTGCCACGCTCCGCCATCGGTCAGAACATTACCACTTATTTTAATATGATTACCGGTCCTCGCCGTAGCGAAGAGCTGGACGGCCCTCAAGAAATGCACTTGGTACTGCTTGATAACGGCCGTAGTCAAGCGTATGCAGAAGATCAAATGCGCCGTACCTTGCAATGTATCCGTTGCGGTGCGTGTATGAACCACTGTCCGGTTTATACCCGTATCGGTGGCGCGGCCTACGGTACGACTTATCCCGGCCCGATTGGCGAGATTATCTCTCCGCATTTGTTAGGCTTGGATGCGACACGCGATCTGCCGACTGCATGTACCATGTGTGGCGCCTGTGTTGAGGTTTGTCCGGTACGCATTCCGATTACCGAACAAATGCAACGTCTGCGTGTTGAAGCGCAACGTTCGCCAACAGAAACCGTTCCTCATCCTATCCGTGGTCAAGGCGCATCGCATACCTTCGGCGAGCAAATGGCGTGGCGTACGTTTAACGGCATTTTCAGCGGCAGTAAGGCTTATCGAGCATTCGGCTGGGCTGCTACCAAATTCCGTGCATTGACGCCAAGCAAGCAGTTAAGCTGGACCAATAACCATGTTCCGATGAAACCTGCCAAGCAAACATTGCATGAGATGATGGCAGAAAGAAAACGTCAGCAAGAAAAAGCATAAGACTTGAAAATAAAACCTGGGGGATAAAAGCCTCAAGTTTTATTTTTTATTGAATACTGCTGGTGTAGCATCGCTATTTGTAAAGGCATTTGATTTGATTATTGTATTTTGATTCTTTTGAATAAAAAGGCCGTCTGAAAGATTTTCAGACGGCCTTTATTACATCCAAAAGTTTTTGTCTAAGTCCTTAGAGCAATACTTTTTCTACACCGCCGTTATTGGCTTTTTTTACAAACTCATCCAGCCAGTTTTCGCCGAGGATGTGTTTCGCCATTTCGATGACAATGTAGTCGGCAGGCATATTGTTGTCGTCGGCGTAGCGGCTCAGGCCTTGCAGGCAGGCTGGGCAGGAGGTAAGCATTTTGACGGGTTCGCCCTGAGGCAGCTCTTTGAGGTTTTTCTCAATTTCCTCTTGTTTGCGGAACTTGACCTGAGTGGCAATGTCGGGTCGTTTGACGGCAAACATACCGGACTCGCCGCAGCAGCGGTCGCTTAAGACGACTTTCTGTCCCATCAGGCTGCTGGCCATTTGGGTGGCATTCATGGTTTTGATCGGGGTATGGCAAGGGTCGTGGTAGAGGTATTGCTGACCTTGTACGCCGTTTAGCTGCACACCTTTTTCAAGCAGATATTCATGGATGTCGATGATACGGCAGCCTGGGAAGATTTCTTCAAAACGGTATTTTTCCAGTTGGTCGTAGCAGGTACCGCAACTGACGACGACGGTTTTAATGTCGAGGTAGTTGAGGGTGTTCGCCATACGGTGGAAAGCCACGCGGTTGTTGGTGCTCATTTCTTCGGCTTTAGCCTTATTTCCGCCTGCGTCTTGCGGATAGCCGCAACACATATAGCCCGGCGGCAGGACGGTTTGTACGCCGACATGCCAGAGCATGGCTTGAACGGCTAGTCCGATTTGGCTGAACAGGCGCTCAGAGCCGCAGCCGGGGAAGTAGAACACGGCTTCGGCATCTTCCGGAGAAGCCGGATTGCGGATGATAGGAATACTCTTGTCGTCTTCTATACCCAGCATGGAGCGTGGAGTTTTAGCAGGCACGCTTTTCGGCAAAGGACGGTTGATGAAGTGGATAACCTGTTCTTTGATTGAGGCGGTACCGACGGTGGCTTTCGGTTCGGCTTTTTGCTTTTTAGTGCCAATCGGAAGAAGCTTGCCGATTTTGTAGGCAAAGTTTTGCGCTGGGAAGCCGGTCTGTATCATGGCGGCGCGAAGGGCTTTAATGGTTTTCGGGCCTGTGGCGTTCAAAAATGCCATACCCATTGAAGCTGCAGGCGCAAAGCGTTTGTGGCCGGAATCGGCAAGGTAGTTGCGGACGGCTACGGTAACGTCGCCAAAGTCGATGTTGACAGGGCAGGGCTTAACGCAGCGGTGGCACACGGTGCAGTGGTCGCCGATGTCCATCAGTTCTTCAAAATGCTTGACGGAAACGCCGCGACGGGTTTGTTCTTCGTATAAGAAGGCTTCGGTCAGTAAGCCCACACCGAGGATTTTGTTGCGGGGGCTATACAGTAGGTTGGCACGCGGAACATGAGTAGAGCAAACAGGTTTGCATTTGCCGCAGCGCAGGCAGTCTTTGACGGAATCGGCGATGGTGCCGAGGTCTGATTTTTCCATAATCAGCGATTCCGCACCCAAAAGCTCGAAAGACGGCGTATAGGCGTTGCGCAGGTCCGAGCCTTTCATCAGTTTGTGACGGTTGAAGGTGTGTTTGGGATCGACTTGGTTTTTGTAATTCCAAAACGGTTGCAAATCTTCATCTGTCAGGAATTCGAGCTTGGTAATGCCGATGCCGTGTTCGCCGGAAATTACGCCGCCGAGCGAACGGGCGATTTTCATGATGCGTTCCACAGAACGGTAGGCCGTCTGAAGCATTTCGGCATCGTCTGAGTTAACCGGAATATTGGTGTGAACGTTACCGTCGCCGGCGTGCATATGCAGGGCGACGAAGACGCGGCTGCGTACGGTTTTGGCGTGGATTTTGCCCAAGCCTTGGATAATTTTGGTATCTGTTTTGCCGCTGAAGATTTCAGAAAGCGGCTTCATTACGTCCGCTTTGACAGACACGCGCAGGCGGAAATCGCGGAAGGCAATAAAGCAGCTTTCATTGTTTTTGGCTTCGGGCGCAGCGTGGACGGCTGCGCCATAGCGTGCTTTATAGTCGGCAAGCGGCGCGTCTAAGTTAGCAAGCAGCCATTCCCAACGCGCTTTGACAGCGGAAACGTGGGCTAGGGCGTGTTTGCCGCGTTCGCCCAATAGTTCGGCGGTTGGCAGGTCTGTTCCCATTTTGTCGATGGGGAGTTTGCCGGACAGATATTGCTCTAAGGCGGCACAGAGTTTGAGTTTGTTTTGAATGGAAAGCTCAATGTTGATGCGCTCGATGCCGTCTGAATACTCACCGAGCCGCTCCAGCGGAATCACTACGTCTTCGTTGATTTTAAAGGCGTTGGTATGTTTGGCGATGGCGGCGGTGCGGCTGCGGTCAAGCCAGAAGGTTTTGCGCGCTTCTGGAGATATGGCGATAAAGCCTTCGCCGTCGCGGGCGCGGGCAAGTTTGCAGATGTGTTCGGCGGCTGCCTGTACGGCGGCTTCGTCATCGGAAACCACGTCTGCCAGCAAGACCATTTTAGGTCGGCCTTTACCTGCCGCTTTGGTGGCATAACCGACGGCGCGGACGTAACGCCAGTCTAAATGCTCCAAACCCGCCAGCCGAACGCTTTCATGGGTAAGCAGGAAATCGCGGATTTCGACGATGGAAGGCGTTGCGGTGGCGACTGTACCGAAAAATTCCATACATACAGTACGCGTGTATTTCGGCATTTTGTGCAATACGAAGGCGACGCTGGTGATGATGCCGTCTGTGCCTTCTTTCTGCACGCCGGGCAGACCGCTCAAGAATTTGTCGGTAACGTCTTTGCCCAAACCGACTTTGCGGAATTTGTGGCCGGGGATTTCCAAGCGTTTGGTATTGACGATATTGCGGCCGTCTGAATCCAACGTATGTACATCAAACAAGGCGATTTCTTCATCGTGGATTTTGCCAAAATTGTGGCGAACGCGTTCGATACGCAACCATTCGCCTTGAGGGTTGATCATGTTCCAGTAGGCGAGGTTGTCCAAGGCAGTACCCCACAGCACAGCTTTTTTGCCACCTGCATTCATCGCCACATTACCGCCCACGCAAGACGCATCGGCGGAAGTCGGATCAACGGCAAACACCAAACCCGCCTGATGCGCGGTTTCTTCCACCCGGCGGGTTACTACGCCTGCGCCACAATGGATAATCGGATGTCTGCCGTCCAAGCCTGCCAGCTCAACATATTCGACGCCGCGATGCTTGTCGAGTTTTTCGGTATTGATGACTGCGCTGTTTGCGTCTAAAGGTACTGCGCCACCAGTGTAGCCGGTACCGCCACCGCGTGGGATAATGACCAAGTCCAACTCAATTAAAGCGCGCACCAAAGGCGCGATCTCTGCCTCGGTATCAGGATTAACGACAACAAACGGATACTCCACGCGCCAGTCAGTCGCATCGGTAACGTGCGTTACTCGAGCCAATCCGTCAAACATAATATTGTGCGGCTTGGTAATTTTGCTTAAGCGATCCAAAATTTGATGGCGTTTTTGGCTGGTTTCATCAAAACTGCTATCAAAACGCTCGACTGCTTTTTCTGCTGCTGCAACCAAGACATCCACTTGCCGATTATCGTCGCGGCGTTTGCGGATTTCATTTAAGCGGTGGCGCATTTCCCGCACCAGCGCGGCGCGGCGTTTCGGATGCTCCAGCAAATCATCGACCAGATACGGATTACGCACGACCACCCAAATATCGCCCAATACTTCAAACAGCATTCGTGCCGAACGTCCTGTTTTGCGTTGACCGCGCAGGTCTTGCAGGATTTGCCACGCTTCGTTGCCCAACAGTCGGATGACGATTTCGCGGTCGGTATAAGAAGTATAGTTATAGGGAATTTCTCGAATACGCTGAGGGGCAGTAGTCGTGGTCATGGTCGTGTTCCGTTGATGGATGTAATGTTTTTATATTAAAGGCCGTCTGAAAAATGCAATTTCTTCTTGATGGCGTAAAGTGTTAATGTAGTGTAATTTTCGATATTTTTCAACGGAAAAGACAATAAACATTTCAATGGGAATGATTTTCAACTAGGTAATATTGTTTACAATCTTGTCATGTAAATGATTTTCAGACGGCCTGACAGATTTTATCGCTTGAGTTTTTCTGTAAAACCGCTATAATGCGTTTCTTCTATGGCGGGTCTCCCCGCATGGTAATTCGGAACACCGGGTCAGGGGCGGAAGCCAGCAGCCCACTCTGATGAGCCAGTGCCGGGGGTTCGGCTCGCCACCTTATTCAAAAATGCCGGAGATGGTTAAGTCTCCGGCATTTTTCATTGTATAAAGCGTAATAAAAAGGCCGTCTGAAATCTCATTTTCAGACGGCCTTTGAGTTTATGAGCCAGCTATTTATGCTTCTTCTGATTTTGTATTGGGCAAAACGCAGTTCAGGATAATGGCCAATACGGCGCATAAACCTACACCGGCGAAGCTCAAAGTACCTACTTTGATAATCATGCCGCCGATACCTGTCGTCAATACGGAACTGACGATAACCAGATTTTTCGGCTGCATCAAATCGACTTTCGCATCAATCAATGTTTTGATGCCCAAAGAGGCGATTGTACCGAACAGCAGCAACATAATGCCGCCCATAACCGGCATAGGAATCGAAGCCAAAAACGCGTTGAACTTACCGAAAAATGCCATGAAAATCGCAAAAATTGCCGCCCAAGTCATGATAACGGGGTTGCTGTTTTTGGTAATCATCACCGCGCCGGTCACTTCACCGTAAGTGGTCACAGGCGGGCCGCCGATCAAACCGGCCACGCACACGCCCAAGCCGTCGCCGGCGAGGGTTTTGTCCAAGCCCGGGTCTTTAGTGTAGTTTTTGCCGGTTACATTACCGATGGCCATAATGCCGCCGATGTGTTCGATGGCCGGGGCGATGGCAACGGGCAACATAAACAAGGCAGCCTGCCAGTTGACTTGAGGCGTTTCAAAATGAGGGACGGCAAACCAAGGAGCGTTGATGATGGCGCTGGTATCGACCAAGCCCATGATCAAAGCCAACACATAGCCTGAAGCCACGCCGATCAGAATCGGAATCAGCTTCATCATTTTGCTGCCGAAGACAGAAACAATGACGGTTACCGCAAAGGTAAAGCCGGACAGAATCAGCGAGTCGATATAGTCGATGACCTGTTTTCCATCCGCCTGACCCATGGCCATGCTGCTGGCTGCAGCGGCCACGGACAAACCGATTACCATAATCACCGGACCGATAACCACGGGCGGCAACAGCTTGTGTACCGCATCTAGACCGCGCCATCTAATTAGCGCGGCAAAGACAAAGTACATGAAACCTGCCGCAAACAGGCCGAACATGGTAGAAGGCAGGCCCCATTCGCCGATGGAGTAGATAATCGGTGCAATAAAGGCAAAAGAAGAGCCGAGGAAAATCGGCACTTTACGTTTGGTAACCAATTGGAACAACAAAGTGCCCAAGCCTGCGCCCAATAATGCCAAAGCCGGGTTCAGTCCCGTCAGAAGCGGCACAAGCACCATGGCACCGAATGCGACGAACAAAATCTGCGCACCGGCTACCGCCGTTTTAAGCTGATTCATAAAAGCTCCGAAGAAAATTCAAATGGCGCAGATTATACTGATTTATCCTAATTGTGAACATTTATTTACAAAAGGCCGTCTGAACATATGTAACGATGACACCTGTTCAGACGGCCTTATTCGATAGCGAATTGTTAATAACTTATCAAAATCGATTAGGAAAATTTTCAGCCGCGTGTTTCGCGCCAAACCAAATAATCGCGCAGGGGTGGCATGGGCGGATTGATGCAGTGCGGACAGATGCCGGTTGTGTCTTCATCGTCGCTGTCGATATGGTAGTCGTTTGGATCGAAGCGCACCTGCTGCATCACAGCTTGCGCCAATGCTTGTTCCTGTACGACATCAAATTCAAATTTTTCCAAAATCTCATTCAATAGGCAGATTTCGCCGTCGCTGAAAGATTCGCTGTGTTTGACAATGAGGCGTTGATAATCTTTATTGCTGATTTTTTCGTGAAGTAAATTGGTCTGGATAGTCATGATTTTATTGTTGAAATAAGATGGTTAAGGTGCGGATTATAGCGGATATCGTGTCGGCTGTTTCAAAGGGCGTCTTTAAGTTGACGGGCTTTGGCGAATGTGGGGATAAATCTGTTCAATTCAATATTGACTGCCTGAAAATCGCGGCTATCAAAAAAATCGCCGATACGTATGGTTTTTCCCTGATAATCGAAAGACCATGCACCTTGTACACATTTTTGGATACGTAAAATATTGGGGACATTGTGAATTTTTCGTTTCATACCATTTTGGTAGAGGTTTTCGTTTGGCAACCTCTGTTTCCTTCCTTGTGCAACAGGAGCTTGGGGAATATGGTCACGAGAATGCCATTCGGAGATTTCTGACAACGGGAAACTACGCCAACGCCCAATGGAAAACAAGGTATAACCATGAGACAGCGTATGGTTACGGATCTTGATGTTTTCACGTCCGAAAAGTTGCCAAAGAAGGCCGTAAACAAGTGAACCGACTAAGTAGAAAGTAAAAAGTAAAGGGATGAGAATGGCTTCTAAATTAGTGAAATAGTGCTCTTCAAGGTAAAACGGCGCGATGCATGTAAGAACAAAGGAAAACATAAGAAATACCGCGGTAAAACCGATTTCCTGCGAGTCATGTACAACACGAGCAGATACGGCAATGCCGTCGGGCATGCGTTCGATTTTATAACGCGAAGATGCCATCAATAGCCTCCTATTTTTTCAGCCTGATACGCTTTTTGCAGCGGCCTAATTTGCGCCAAGCGGGCATGATCGATTTGTTCGGCAATTAAATGGGCTTTGCCTTGTGCGCGGCACTCGGCGGCAATTTTGCCTGCATCTACTTGATTGGCGGCCTCAAGTAAGGCCAGCCAGTGTTCACGTTGCGGATAAGGCGTGTTTTCAAGATTCAGACGGCCTTGTTTGTCGGCCACGCAGACGTTTAAGGCCGTCTGAAAACGTTCGGGGCGGCGGAATGCGTCGGTTTTTTTCAAAACATTCAAAATAGTTTTACTTTTGAACTGCCCGACTTGATGGAGCATGATGTGCCAACGGCAGACGAGTTCGGCAAGCTCGGCGCAGTGTTTGGGCGCGCGCAGGCGTTGATTGACTTCGCGGACGGGTTCGACGCCGTTAAGGTCGTGTCCGTAGTGTTTCGGCAGTATATCGGCCGGTGTTTTTGCCTTGCCCAAGTCGTGCAATAAGGCAGCATAGCGTTCAGCGAGGGACAGGTTCATCTCGGCGGCTCGTTGTACAACCATCAGCGTATGAATACCGCTGTCGATTTCGGGATGATAGTCGGCGCGTTGCGGTACGCCGAAAAGGGCATCGACTTCTGGCAGTAAAACTTTGAGTGCGCCGCATTCGCGCAAAACTTCAATCATTCGGCGCGGATTTTTCTCCATCAAGCCTTTGGCCAATTCCTGCCAGACACGTTCGGCAACCAAGGCATCCGCTTCGCCGTTTTCTACCATTTGCCGCATCAGCGACATGGTTTCATCGGCAATTTGAAAACCATAACGCGCGGCAAAACGGGCGATACGCAAAATCCGCACAGGGTCTTCGGCAAAGGCAGGCGAAACGTGGCGCAGGATGCCGGCCGCCAAATCTTGTTGTCCGCCAAAAGGATCGATGATCGTGCCGTCTGAATCCTGAGCCATGGAATTGATGGTCAGGTCGCGGCGCATTAGGTCTTGTTCCAGCGTAACGTCTTTATCGGCATGAAAACTGAATCCGGCATAGCCTTTGGCAGTTTTACGCTCGGTACGGGCGAGGGCGTATTCTTCGTGGCTGTCCGGGTGGAGAAAGACGGGAAAATCCTTGCCAACAGGTTGATAGCCTTGAGCTAACATGGTTTGCGCATCTGCACCGACGACTACCCAGTCGCGGTCTTTGACGGGCAGGCCTAAAAGATGGTCGCGGACAGCGCCGCCGACAAGATAGGTTTTGATGGTTTGTGTATTCATATAAAAATCGAACGATATAAAAAGGCCGTCTGAAAAGCCGTATTGGGTTTTCAGACGGCCTGAGTCAGAACGCTATTATGACGCTTTAGGTTTGTTGCTGTCGATAATCTTCAGTCCTGCGGCGACAACAAACCATATCGTTATGCGGCATATCCTTTATAATAAGCCCATTCAAATACGGAGCGGCAAATAATGCAGACTTGGCACGAGGCAATTGGTGCGGAAAAAGAAAAGGCGTATTTTCAAACGATTTTGGAGAAGGTGCGCCATGAAAGGCAGGCGGGGATAACCGTTTATCCGCCCGAGCGCGATGTATTCAATGCCTTTCGGACGACTGAATTCGGAAATGTAAAGGTAGTGATTTTAGGGCAAGACCCGTATCACGGTGCGGGTCAGGCGCATGGTTTGGCTTTTTCCGTCCAGCCTGAAATTGCGGTGCCGCCGTCGCTGGTCAATATTTATAAAGAGTTGGCGACGGATATTGAGGGTTTTCAGATTCCGCAACACGGCTATTTGCAGCATTGGGCGGAACAGGGCGTGTTGCTGTTGAACACGGTATTGACTGTCCGTGCCGGTTCAGCGCATTCCCATGCGACTTTTGGCTGGGAGGCGTTTACCGATGAAGTCATCCGACAATTGGATAAGGAACGCGAGCATTTAGTCTTTATGCTGTGGGGCAGCCATGCGCAGAAGAAAGGCGCGTTTATCGACCGCAATCGCCATTTGGTGCTGACCGCGCCGCACCCTTCGCCTTTATCGGCATATCGCGGCTTTTTTGGCTGCAAACATTTTTCGCAGGCAAACGCTTATTTGCAGGCACATGGTTTAGAGCCGATTGATTGGCAGGTTTAAATAAGATGAAAGGCCGTCTGAAAGCAGATTTTCAGGCGGCCTTATGCTTTAGTCTCAAATCGAATATTCAATCAGCTCGTTTTGAGAAAAGACATAAACCTGTTTCGGAATCAGCCTCAATTCTTTGCCTTCGGCGATTTGGTAACGCGCGGCATCGCTGCCTGCCAGCGTGATATGCACGTCTTGTTTGTCGTGTTTTACCACAATATGCGTCAATGCGCCGACGGCGTGGATTTTTTCGATTTTGGCGCGGATCATCGGGGTTTCGTTTTCGGCGGCAAGCTGCCATTCGTGCGGACGGATGTAGCCGATAGCGGTTTGTTCCTGCCATTTGTAGTGCGTGTCCAATTTCCACGCGAAGCCGTTGTAATGCCAGATGCCTTTTTCGATTCTGCCTTCGAAGGCGTCGGTTTCGCCGAGAAATTCGGTAACGAAGGCGTTTTCAGGTTTGCGGTAAATGGCTTCGGCACTGCCGGTTTGCTCGATTTTGCCGTGGTTCATGACGACGATTTCGTCGGAAACTTCAAGGGCTTCTTCTTGGTCGTGCGTCACCAGAATACTGGTTACGCCTAGGTTGTGATGGATGTCGCGCAACCAGGTGCGTAATTCTTTTCGCACTTTGGCATCCAGCGCGCCGAAGGGTTCGTCCAAAAGCAGGAGTTTCGGTTCGACCGCAAGCGCACGGGCGAGGGCGATGCGCTGGCGTTGGCCGCCGGAGAGCTGGTGCGGATAGGATTTGGCGAGGTGGGAGAGCTGCACGAGTTTGAGCAATTCTTCGACTTTGGCGCGGATTTGTTCTTTAGACGGGCGTTCAGACTTGGGTAATACGGTCAAACCGAAGGCGACGTTGTCAAACACGTTCATGTGGCGGAAGAGGGCGTAGTGTTGGAATACGAAACCGACTTTGCGCTCGCGCACATGCTTGGCGGTTACGTCTTGGCCGTCAAAGAGAATATTGCCGCCGTCGGCGTTTTCCAGTCCGGCGATAATGCGCAGTAGCGTGGTTTTGCCGCAGCCGGAAGGGCCGAGCAGGGAAACGAGTTTGCCGGTGGGGACATTGAGGTTGATGTTTTTCAGCGCGTGGAACGCTCCGAAGTGTTTGTTTAGATTTTGAATAGTAATGCTCATGCTGCGTTCCTTTCGGCGGCGGCGAGTTTTTTGTCTTGTAATTTGGTGATGATGTTCTGCACCGCCAGCGTCGCCAGTGCTAAGAGTGCCAATACGCCGGAGAGGGCGAATGCGCCGGTGAAGTTGTATTCGTTGTAGAAGATTTCGACCAAAAGCGGGATGGTGTTGGTTTCGCCGCGGATATGCCCCGATACCACGCTGACCGAGCCGAACTCGCCCATCGCGCGGGCGTTGGTGAGGATGATGCCGTAGAGCAGCGCCCATTTGATGTTGGGCAGGGTAACGCGCCAAAACATCTGCCAGCCGCTTGCGCCGAGTATCAGCGCGGCCTGTTCTTCGCTGTCGCCCTGTGCTTGCATTAAAGGAATGATTTCGCGTGCGACAAAGGGGAAGGTAACGAATAAGGTCGCCAAAATAATGCCGGGGATGGCGAAGATAATCTGTATGCCTTGCGCTTCGAGCCAGCCGCCCAATGCCGTGTGCGCGCCGAACAATAAGACGAACATCAAACCGGCCACCACGGGCGATACGGAAAACGGTAAATCGAGCAGGGTGGTCAGCAACTGCTTGCCGCGAAAATCAAAACGGGTTAGCAGCCACGCCATCGACACGCCCAATACGGCATTGACGGGGACGACAATCAGCGCGGTAATCAGCGTCAATTTGATGGCAGACCATGCCTCGGGATCGGTCAGAGATTGCAGGTACAAATCCCAACCGCCTTTTAAGGCTTCATAGAATACGGCAACCAAAGGCACGACCAGCATCAGCAGCAGAAAGCCCAAGGCGATAGCAGTCAGCAATACGCGCAGCCAACGCGGTTCGCTCAAGTTTGGATTAGTGGAATGGGTTTTCATGTTAGTGAAGTCTCTATTTATTCTTGTATCCGTTTAGGCCGTCTGAAAAATGTTTGCTTGATGTTTCAGACGGCCTGTTGTTTGTTAAACCTTCGCTCCGGCGCGGCGGCTCAAAGTCCATTGCATGATGTTCAAAATCAGCAGGATGACAAACGAAATCATCAGCATAAACAGAGCAACGGCAGATGCACCCTGAGCATCGTATTGCTCCAGTTTGCCTGTAATAATCAAGGGCAGAATTTCAGACACCATCGGAATATTGCCCGCAATAAAAATAACCGAGCCGTATTCGCCGGTAGAGCGGGCAAACATCATGCCTGCGCCGGTCAACAGGGCCGGTGTGATTTCAGGTAAGAGGACGCGGCGGAACGTAGTCCAACGGCTTGCGCCTAAAGTCACCGCCGCTTCTTCATACTCGCCCGACAATTCTTCTAATACCGGCTGCACGGCGCGGACGATAAAGGGCAGGCTGACGACGATCAGCGCAATCCAAATGCCGATGGGTGTAAACGCGATTTTGATGCCCAAAGGCTCGAAAAAACGGCCTATCCAGCCATTGGGCGCATACAGGGTTGCCAACGCAATGCCTGTTACCGCCGTCGGTAGCGCAAACGGCAAATCGACCAAAGCGTTTACCAACCCTTTGCCCGGAAATTCATAGCGCACCAATACCCAGGCGACCAACGTGCCGAACACGATATTGGTCAACATCGCATAAAACGACATCCGCAAGCTCAGCCAGACGGCCGCCAAGACATTGGGTTCGGTAATCGTGTTCCAAAATCCGCTCCAGCCGATTTCCGCCGCTTTGGCCGCCATCATTGCAAACGGCAAAACCACCAAAAGCGACAGGCATAAAACCGTCAAACCCAGGCTGAGCTTGAAACCCGGCAATACAGAAGGCGTTTTGAGTAACAACATAATGGCAACCGTCAGAATTTAATACACGCTTACTTTAACAAGGCAGTCTGAAAACTGGAAAGAATGCTTTGTTTGGTATAAAGACGATTTTGTTATATTGAAAAGATGAAAAGGTCGTCTGAAAACCAAATTTCAGACGACCTTGCTGGTGTGGTAAATATCAATAGGCAACAGGATCTTGAGATGCAGGCTGGCGTTGCGCCGCGTCATAGTTTTCCTGAGCCGAGCGGACGGCTTTTTCTAAACCGTTGATCCGTTCGAGATAACGGGCGTAGTTACGCTCATTGCCATAACGCACTTTTTTGCCTTCTTCCAAATTTTTCTTGGCGGTATCTAAAGCACGCTTGGCTGCGCCGACGTCAGCCGGATTGACCGGGGCGACAGCTTCTTCCGCTTGCTCGGTTTTGCTTGGGGAAGTCGGCGTTGCCGGTGTTGAAACAGGCGCAGAAGTATAGACGGACGGTTTGCCGATATTGCTGGCTTTGCAGTTTTTGCCGCCGGCTTGGGTATAGACTTTGCGGCCGGCAGAATCGGTACATTCAAAAATAGGCGCGGCGGAAATTGCAGTTGTCAAAGTGAGTAGTAATGTACTGATCCAAATTTTGTTCATTTTTATTTTTCCTTAAAACCATTTCCACCAAACAAGCAAAGCCGCAATCATGATGATGTTGGCGAAGAGGATGGGCTTCCACTGTCTGGGCGCACGTCGTAATTCAGCGCCAGATCGTGTGCGGCGGATATAGAAAAACGGGCTGAGCAGCATGGAAGCGGCGCATACCAAAATAATCACGGCGTAATAGATTTTGTGCGTTTCCATATTGTTTCTCCGTTTCAGACGGCCTGAAATGCTGCCTACAACGCATTTTTGCGTGAAGCGCTGTCTGTTTTTATCTTGCATAGGCATTGGGCACACTTGCTATGGCCTCAATCCTGAGGTCTTTGCAAAAATATGCTACAATCGCGTCCGATTATAACATTCTATTTATAAAGGTTTTACGAATAATGATTTCTACCAACGGCATCACCATGCAGTTCGGCGCAAAGCCGCTGTTTGAAAACGTATCCGTCAAATTTGGCGAAGGCAACCGTTACGGCTTGATCGGCGCCAACGGCTCAGGCAAGTCCACCTTCATGAAAATCCTCGGCGGCGATTTGGAACAGACTGCCGGCGAAGTAGCGATTGAAAACGGCGTGCGTTTGGGTAAATTGCGCCAAGACCAGTTTGCCTACGAAGACATGCGCGTGCTGGACGTAGTGATGATGGGCCATACCGAAATGTGGGCGGCGATGACCGAGCGTGATGCGATTTACGCCAACCCCGAAGCTACCGAAGACGACTACATGAAAGCCGCCGAACTGGAAGCTAAGTTTGCCGAATACGACGGCTACACTGCCGAAGCACGCGCTGCCGAATTGTTGAGCGGCGTGGGCATTTCCGAAGATTTGCACAATGCGACCATGGCAGAAGTCGCCCCGGGCTTCAAGCTGCGCGTATTGCTGGCGCAAGCCCTGTTCTCCAAGCCAGATGTATTGCTTTTGGACGAACCGACCAATAACTTGGACATTAATACCATCCGCTGGTTGGAAGGCGTGTTGAACCAGTACGACTCCACCATGATTATCATCTCGCACGACCGTCACTTTTTGAACGAAGTCTGCACCCATATGGCGGATTTGGACTACAACACCATCACCATCTATCCGGGCAACTACGACGACTATATGCTTGCTTCCGCCCAATCGCGTGAGCGCGCCCTGAAAGACAACGCCAAAGCCAAAGAGAAACTGCAAGAGCTGCAAGAGTTCGTTGCACGCTTCTCTGCGAACAAATCCAAAGCCCGTCAGGCAACCAGCCGTCTGAAGCAGGCAGACAAAATCAAATCGGAAATGGTCGAAGTCAAACCTTCTACCCGTCAAAACCCGTATATTCGTTTTGAAGCCGACGAAAAAGCCAAATTGCACCGTCAGGCTGTGGAAGTTGAAAAACTGGCCAAACGCTTTGAAACCCAGTTGTTTAAAAACCTGAACTTCATCCTTGAAGCAGGCCAACGCCTTGCCATCATCGGCCCGAACGGCGCGGGTAAATCTACCTTGCTGAAACTCTTGGCAGGTGCGTACAACCCCGAATATTCAGGCGGCCTGCTGCCGGACGAAGGCACCATCAAATGGGCGGAAAAAGCCAGTGTCGGCTACTATCCGCAAGACCATGAAAACGACTTCGACGTCGATATGGACCTGAGCGAATGGATGCGCCAATGGGGTCAGGAAGGCGATGACGAGCAAGTCATCCGCGGCACTTTGGGCCGCTTGCTCTTTGGCAGCAACGATGTTGTGAAAAAAGTGAAGGTTCTCTCCGGTGGCGAAAAAGGCCGTATGCTTTACGGCAAACTGTTGCTGTTGAAACCCAATGTCTTAGTCATGGATGAACCGACCAACCACATGGACATGGAAAGCATCGAATCCTTGAACATGGCACTAGAAAAATACAACGGCACGCTGATTTTTGTATCGCATGACCGTCAGTTTGTATCTTCATTGGCTACCCAAATCATCGAATTGGATGGCAAAGGCGGATATGAACACTACTTGGGCGATTACGAAAGCTATCTGGAGAAAAAAGGTTTGGCTTAAATCTTTATCAACAATCTAATAAGGCATTGAGATGCCGTCTGAAAATTTCTATATTTTCAGACGGCATTTTCTTTTCAAAATTAAACAATAGTATATTGAACTTTTATGCCAAAATTATGACTAATAAAAGCATTTTACAAAAGAATAATTCAATATTACGACATTTTTGAAGGAATATATTAAATGGTAAACATTAAAACAGCAGTACCCAATGCCTCTCAATATGGTGCCAAACTTGGCTATACGACTTATGAGGCAGAACAAAGTGAACTGAAAAACGGCGTTGTTAAAAATGCCTCTTCTTCAGAGGCAGAACGCGCAACTGCCCGTGAAGCAAGCGGTCAGGCATATGTTGATTTGCCTACTAATGCATCTGTGTCATTTATTGCACAAGCAGATGCCAATGCCGTAACCATCCGTTATACCGTTCCTGACGGTGAAAGCGGTAAAGTAGAAGTCAAAGTCAATAATACAGTGATCGGTACTTTGGATTTGTCTTCCAAATCTAACTGGCAATATTTGGATAACTATACATATCATCCGAATGATGATATTAAAGTTCATGATACGCCTGCGGCAGATAGGCTTGCCCGCTTCCAATTTGACGAAGTCAGCCAATTATTTAAAGAGGCCAATATCAAGGTAGGGGATAAGGTTACAATCACTAATATCGACAGCACGCCCGTAGGCATTGACTTGGTTGATTTGGAAAAGGCACCGGACGCCATTAGACAGCCTGAAAACAGTGTCAGCATTACTGATTTCGGCGCAGTCGCCAATGACGGCTCGGATGATTACCAAGCATTCATAGCTGCGATTGAATCTGCAAAAGCGTCTAAAAAATCTGTTTACATTCCTGAAGGTCAATTTGATTTTTCACGACCGATTTCCCTTTATGTTCCTGATGGTATTAAGATTACCGGTGCAGGGCAATGGCACACTAAGTTACATTTTTTGAATACTGAAGCTGCTAAATACGATGATAAGGGTTATGCGAGCGGTGGCGGTGGTATTACTTTTGAACCCGGTAGTAAAGATATAGATTTGGGCAATCTCTCTATGGATTCAAATCTAAATTCAAGACATGATGAGAAAGCCAATTATAAAGGGATATCCGGCACTTTAGGTACTGGCTCTTCTATTCACGATATCAAAATTGAACATTTTGAAGCTGGCGTATGGATTGGGGATTATTCTAAAAACAAACCTTTAAATTACACTGATGGTTTGACTATCTCCAATGCCACTATTCGCAACAACTTTGCAGACGGCGTTAACTTTGCACAAGGTACCAGCAATTCCACTGTTATCAATTCCAATATCCGTGGCAATGGTGATGATGGCTTAGCAACATGGTCAAGTCATCATGAGAATACCAATGCCCATGTTGCTGAAAATAACCACTTTTTAAACAATACCGTTGAATTAGGCTGGCGTGCGGCAGGTATTGGTATCTTTGGCGGCAAAGGTCATGAAGTAGCCAATAACCTTATTAAAGATAATGCCAATTGGGGTGGCGTACGCTTAAACACTGTATTCAAAAACAGCCATAATTTTGATTTCAATGATACGGGTATTTCCGTTCACGATAACTTACTGGTAAACAACGGGACTAATGCCGACACATATGGTCGTGTTAAAGGTTCTATCGATTTGGAAGAAGGCAGGGATTATGCTACTCCCGAAAAAGATATTTTGGGAGAACTCAACAATATTAAAATTGAAAATAACACTATTGTGAATAATCTTTCCGACCAAGAGATTACCAAAACCCGTAATCCTAAAGAAGGCAATATTCCGGAGCCTGTAAACGAGACTACATTAACCATCGAAAATAATCATAGCCTTTCGGTAGCAGAAAATACTTCTGCAAAAAATGTAGCGGAAATAGATGATCACAGTCTTACCCAAGCTGCGAATCATTTAGGTGCTGATAATATCATCACAATTACAGACAGCAGCCATGCTCTTGTCAGCGGCGGCGATGGCAATGACCGTATCAGAGGCGGTTTGGGCAATGATACGATTAACGGTGATTCAGGTAATGACATTATTTTTGGCTATGATGGAAACGATCGTCTCAATGGCGGTATGGGTAATGATTCTATACATGGAGGTAACGGCAACGATACTTTATGGGGTGAAAGTGGCAATGACCGTTTGAATGGCGGCGATGGCAACGATGTTTTATTTGGCGGACAAGGAACCGATTACTTGGTAGGCGGTAAGGGTGCCGATACTTATGTTTTCAGCCTTGGAGAAGGTAAGGATACGATTACCGATAATGTGGGCGAACATAATGCACTGCAATTTGGCCAAAATATCTCTGTTAATGACCTGCATATTGATGCCATCACTGATGTTCGAGGCAATATCGATTGGAAAATTACCGTTAAGGGATCAGAAGGGGACAGCATTACCATCAATGACCAATTCGTTTCCGGTAACACTAACAATGCCGTGATTGATACCTTCCGTTTCGATGAAGGCACATTGAGCCTGCAAGAGTTGATGGGTAGGTTGTCAGGTAATGACAATATCAGTAATTTGTCAGACGTCAATACGCATACTGACCGCATGAGCTACTCGTCTGTCGATACGGTTGATGTTCACGATGACACAGCATCTACCGCCAACGCTGGAATTATCTAATTAGCTGTCTTTTAGGCTGAATAAAGGCCGTCTGAAATCTGGCAAACAGGTTTCAGACGGCCTTTTTGTGGCTTATTTTGTTATGGTTGATTGTTTAACTGAATAAACCTTTAAACCACAACACAATCGCGTCCCACATACGGCGCAACCAGCTGCCTTCTTCCACGCCGGTTAGGGCGACGACGTCTTTTTCGGCAATGATTTTGCCGTCTTTCATGACTTTCAGTTTGCCCAATACTTGACCTTTTTCAATCGGGGCGAGGACGGGCTGAAGCGTTTCTAAGATTGGTTTGACGTTTTTGCCGGTATCGTGGGGAATGGTAATGTAAACATCGTCCAAGAAACCGATGTCTACGGCTTTGGTGCTGCCTTTGTAAACTTTGACTTGGGAAATCACTTCTCCGCCGTTGTAAAGTTTAGGCGTATCAAATGCCTGCAATGACCAGTTGAGCAGTTTGCTGCTTTCGCTTGCGCGCGCTTCGGTGGATTCGGCACCGGCAAGGATGGAAACAATACGGCGGTTGTTACGTTTGCTGGAAGCAGCAAGATGATAGCCTGCGCCTTCAGAATAGCCGGTTTTCAAACCGTCGATACTGCTGTCGCGATAGAGCAGAAGATTGCGGTTGGGCTGCTCGATATTATTGTATTTGAAAGATTTATTTGCAAACAAAGGATAGTATTTCGGATAGTCGTTGATCAGCGCGGCTGCCAAAATGGCCAAGTCGCCAACGGTTGAAACATGGCCGTTAGAAGAAATGCCGGTCGGGTTGTTGAAGTGGGTGTGCTTCATGCCCAAGCGTTTGGCTTCTTCATTCATTTGTTTGACGAATTCATCGATAGAGCCGTTACCGATGGCTTCTGCAAGGGTGATGGCGGCATCGTTGGCCGATTGGATGGTTGTCCCCTTAATTAAGGAGCTGACGCTGACAGGCACTTTTGGGTCGAGGAACATACGCGAACCTTCGACTTTCCATGCGGCATTGGAAACGGTCAGCATTTGGCTTGCTTCAAGTGTACCGTTTTCTAATGCTTTAAAGGCAAGGTAGGCAGTCATCATTTGCGTCAACGCGGCAGGTTCGATAGGCGCGTCGGCATTGTTGGATGCCAAGGTTTGCTTGCTGTGCAGGTCGGTAACGATGTAGGCGGTTGCCGCGATTTCCGGAGGCGTTGTCGGACTGTTGATGCTGTGCAACAATGGCTGCGGCTGTGCCTCGCCTTGTACGGCAGGTGCGGAGGCAACCGGGTCGGCGGCAAGGGCGTGGGTATTCAGGAGGGCAGCAAAAATTAAGCTAAGTAGCGTTTTTTTCATCATTGTTTGTAAATTTGAATATGGGTGGATACTGTTATCGAGTAAACAGTTTGGCATACTAAATAGATAGTAAGCGGACATTATACCGTTTCATTCAGGCTTTGCTAAGATTTTTCTTGCCTTCAGACGGCCTCAGGGGTATGGTTTTAACTTTTTCCTCAGGCCGATTCGGCCGAATGACAATTTATTTTCGAACACTGAATACCATGAACCATCCTCTTCCTCTTTCCGATTATCTGACCCGTATTTTGACCGCTTCCGTTTATGATGTAGCCGTAGAAACGCCTTTGGATTTGGCACGCAGTCTGTCAGGCCGTCTGAACAATCAGGTTTTGCTCAAACGTGAAGATTTGCAGCCGGTGTTTTCGTTCAAAATCCGCGGTGCGTACAACAAAATGGCGAAGCTGCCGAAAGAAGCTTTGGATTGCGGCGTGATTGCTGCCAGCGCGGGCAACCATGCGCAGGGTGTGGCTTTATCGGCGCAGTATTTGGGTTGCCGCGCCGTCATCGTGATGCCGGAAACAACGCCTAAAATCAAAATTGACGCGGTAAAGAGCCGTGGCGGCGAAGTGGTATTGAAAGGCGTGTCTTACAATGATGCCTATGATTATGCGATGGAGTTGGCCGAAAAGGAAAAGCTGACTTATATTGCGCCTTTTGATGATCCGGATGTGATTGCCGGCCAGGGAACCATCGGCATGGAAATCCTCCGTCAACACCGCAATATCAATGCGATTTTTGTTCCGATTGGTGGAGGCGGCTTGGCAGCAGGCGTAGCGGCGTTTATCAAACAAGTTTGTCCTGAAATTAAAGTGATTGGCGTGCAAACTGATGATTCTTGCTGTATGAAGCAATCGGTTGAGGCAGGGAAAATCGTACATTTGAAAGATGTCGGCCTGTTTTCAGACGGCACGGCGGTTAAAGTGGTGGGCGAGGAAACCTTCCGCCTGTGTAAAGAGCTGTTGGACGAAATTATTACGGTCAATACGGATATGTTGTGCGGCGCGATTAAAGATATTTTTGACGATACGCGTAGCATTACTGAGCCTGCGGGCGCATTGGCTCTTACCGGCCTGAAGGCTTACGTTGCGAAAAACAATATCCAAGGTCAAAATTTGGTTGCCGTCACCAGTGGCGCCAATATGAACTTCCACCGCTTACGCCACGTTTCGGAGCGCAGTGAGCTGGGCGAGGGCAACGAAGGTATTTTCGCCGTTACCATTCCCGAAGAAAAGGGCAGCTTCCTGAAGTTTATCAATTTGCTGGGAAGCCGGAACATTACTGAGTTCAACTATCGCTACGGCAGCGATAAAAATGCGCATATTTTTGTCGGCTTGCAAACCGCCGGTGCGCAAGACTTGGCCGTCATCAGCAAACAACTGGCTGACGCAGGTTTGCCCAATGTCGATCTGACCAATGACGAAATCGCCAAAATCCATATCCGTTACATGGTCGGCGGACGTACGGAAAAAGTATCCAGCGAACGCTTGGTCAGCTTTGAATTTCCGGAGCGTCCCGGCGCATTGTCCCGCTTCTTGAACCATATGCGCGCCGAATGGAATATTACTTTGTTCCATTATCGCAATCATGGTGCGGACTACGGCCGTATTTTGGTCGGTATCGATGTACCTGAAAGCGACAATGAAGCCTTTGCCGACTTCTTGGAGAGCTTGGGTTATGTTTATAAAGAAGAAACCGATAATCCGGCTTATAAACTTTTCTTGGCTTAATCAGTAAGATAAAAGGCCGTCTGAAAAATTTCAGACGGCCTTGTGTTTTATGTTCGGCTTTATTTTTTACGGAACACCAAGTCCCAAACGCCATGACCCAATCGTTTGCCTCGGGCTTCAAATTTGGTTTCAGGACGATAATCGGGCGTAGGGGCGTAATCGGCAGCCGTGTTTTGCAAAGCGTCGAAACTGCTCAAAACCTCCAGCATTTGCACGGCGTATTCTTCCCAGTCGGTCGCCATATGGACATAGCCGCCGCTTTTGAGTTTGGGCAGCAGCTTTTCAACAAACGGCACTTGTACCAAGCGGCGTTTATTGTGACGTTTTTTGTGCCAAGGGTCAGGGAAGAAAATATGAATGCCGTCTAAAGAACCGTCTTCCAGCATCTTTTCCACTACTTCCACCGCATCATGACGCATTACGCGGATATTGGAAATGTGTTCTTCCTCAATCAGCTTCAAGATATTGCCGACGCCCGGGCCGTGAACATCAATTGCTAAAAAGTCGGTATCGGGCAGACGTTTGGCGATTTCCACTGTCGCGACGCCCATACCGAAACCGATTTCCAAAACTTTAGGATTATCCCGGCCGAATGCGCGGTTCAAATCCAAAGGAGCTTCTTGGAAGTCCACACCAAATTGCGGCCACATTGTATCGATGGCGCGCTGTTGGGCAGCGGTCATATGGCCTTGACGCAAGACGAAACTGCGGATGCTGCGTTTGTGTTCTTCAGGAACGGTATTTTCGGGTGTATTTTCTGGAATGTTTTCGGACATGTTGTTTTAAATCAGTGAGAAATCAAATAAAAGGCCGTCTGAAAAAATCAGACAACCCTGCATATAAATCGGCGTGATTATAGCGAATAAACGCTTTTCCTGAAACCTTTTAAAAAGAAGGTTTCAGACGGCCTTTTTAAGACAATACCGGTTGCGGTACTTTGTGTTGCACCGCATAAACCGCAGCTTGGACGCGGCTGCTTAGATTCAGCTTGCGCAACAGGTTCTGCACATGCACTTTGACGGTTGACTCAGCCAAGTTTAAATGGCGGGCAATGATTTTATTGCTGTGTCCGGCGGCAAGGTAGCCCAAGATTTCCATTTCGCGCGGGGTCAGCTGCGCCAGCAGATGGTCTGAGCGGGAAGGAGAAGGGGAAATCAGCGATTGCACCAAGCGGCTGGTCATTTCAGGGGAGAATACATTGTCTCCGTCGACGGCTTTGCGGATGCTTTCCAAGAGGAAGTCGGCGTTGATGTTTTTCAGCAAAAAGCCTTTTGCCCCCATACGCATACATTCGGTCAAATCATCGCTGTCTTCAGAAACAGTCAGCATGATGACGGTCAGCTGCGGATTGATACTTAAAATTTGAGCCAATGCTTCGCGGCCGTTCATGACCGGCATATCCAAGTCCAGCAAAACTACGTCAGGCTTAAGCTGTTCGACCATTTTTACGCCGGCCAGGCCGTCTGAAGCTTCGCCGACGACTTCAAAATCGGGCTGGCGGGAGAGCAGGGCTTTGATGCCGCTGCGAAATAGGGTGTGGTCGTCAATAAGGGTAATTTTAATCGTCATGATGCTGTTCTCATTTGTTGCGGCAAAGTCAGCATAACCGCCGTACCTTGCCCAATCTGCGATGTAATGGCCAATTCTGCGTTAATCCGTTGGGCCCGTTCCTGCATAATGCCCAAGCCGACATGTTCGCCTGAAGGCCGGTTTGATAGGTGTTCTTTATTAAAGCCTGCGCCGTCGTCCCGAATCGTCATGACAAAATCGCCGTGGTTGGCAATTGCGACGCTGACATGTTGCGCACGCGCGTGTTTCCGGATATTGGACAGGCTTTCCTGCAAGATGAAGATGATTTGCAAATGCTCATCATAATTCAAAGCCTGTCCATCGTCCTGCCATTTTAAATCAACCGGGATACCAGTTTGTCGTTCAAAACGCGCCAGCAGCGATTCTACCGCTTCAGGAAAATCTTTATTACTGATTTTGGTGCGGAAATTCATCAGAAGCTCGCGGACGTCTTCATAGCATTCCTGCACGCCGTCTTTAATGAAGCTGATGTTTTCTTCAGCCTGCTCGCGTTGGTTTGAAGCAAACGCGCTTTCCAACATTTGCACCTGCAAATTCAAAAAGGTCAGGGCTTGTGCAATGCTGTCATGCAAACCTTGTGCAATCAAGTTGCGTTCCTGCAAGACAGCAAGCAAGCGGCGTTCTTGTTCCATGCGGTTGTTGGCGATGGAAATCCCCAGCTGCCCGCTTAAAGTCTGCAACAATTTTTCGTCTTGCTCATCAGGCATATGGCCATCTGAAAAATACAGGGCTAATACACCGAGCTGTTCGTCTTGGTAAACGATTGGGAATTCTACACGATTTCCCTCTTCGGTTTCACCGACACTTGCCGCCAAGTCAGAGCGTTTGCGTTCTTCATCGGAAAGATATACCGTACCGCCCAAAGCGGAAAACGCCGGCAGAATCTGAGCCAAAAATTCTTCTGCGGCCTGTTGCGGCGTAAAGGTTTGGTGCAGGTTGCGCGTAGTCTGGTAGAGCAGGGTCAAGTCACGGTTTTGCCGGGCCAAGTCTTGGGTTTGTTGGGCAACCTGTCCTTCTAAATCCGTATAAAGCGTTTTCAGACGGCGGCTCATTTGGTTGAAGCCCTTGCTGACTTGGGCGAATTCACGAATTTGGTCTGTATCGATTTGTACCCCGAAACGACCTTCGCTGATGGTTTCTACCCCGTCGCGCAATTTTTCCAGCGGCCGGATGATCCACGAATAATGCCAAACAATCATCAAGCCGGCAGCCACTAAAATCATCAACATCATCGCCATTTGAAAACGGCGCAGCCACAAAGTATTTTGCTCGTTGGCGTTTTCCATCGCCTGTAAAAACAGCTCGATATTGCCGGCAAAACGGTATAAGCCGATTTGGGTCGGTCGCTCGTAATGTTGCAAAGAAGGCTTGATGTTGGATTCCCAATCAATCAACAGCATCGATTGGATCAAATCATAAGCCAGCGGCATTTGTGACGGAATCAGCGGATGAATGGCATCGCTTTGCGTTACATTGGCCAGCGTACGTTCAAATTCTTTGATTTGGTTGTCAATTTGAGCATTGGGCGTACGGACGCTTGCCATATAAGCCAAGCGATACACCTGCATTTTCAAGCTGCCCGCATCTTCAATCGTTTTAGCCGCGCTTTCCAAACGCCAAGAAAGCAGCAGGGTAAAGGCAATCGATAAAAAAGCCGAGCCGACCCATAACACAGTCAGTAGTTTTAAACGCGAGGACAGGCTCAGGCCGTCTGAAGATCCGGAGAATAAACGCATAAAGCACGCAGGAAGACTAATCCGATAATCTTATAAAAATATCATTCTTTCGGCCTATAAACAACCTGTCTAAAATAATTGTATGGTTATGATAAGAAAAAACAGGGGTTTAATGTAAAATCATGTTATGATAAAATTCATCTTAAGTGAATTAAATCACAAAGCCAGGTTTCAGACGGCCTGAAGCCTTAAAACTTATTCCATAAATACAACATCGCGAATAACACTTACACACTCTGCTTTGCAAAGGACTACCAAAATGAAAATTTTTGCACTGATATTGGCCGGCGGGCAGGGAAGCCGGATGGGAGGTGTCGATAAAGGGTTGGTGCAATGGCACAATAAAGCCTTGATAGACCACGTTATCGAAAAAATCCGCCCGCAAGTCAGCCATATCGCCATCAGTGCCAACCGCAATCTCGAATCTTACGCCCAACGCAGCGCACACGTTTTCTCGGATGCGCGCCAATGGCAGCATTACGGCCCTTTAGCCGCCTTGTGTACCGCCGCCAACGATTTGCAAATTGCTACTGCAGACTGGCTGCTCATCGTCTCCTGCGATATGCCGCGTTTGCCGGAAAACTTGGTTTCCCAGTTTGAGACTATCGCCAAACGCACGCCGTTGTGCAATGCATTTTACGTTGAAACCCCGTCCAGACCGCATTACAGCGTGATGTTTATCCGTCCGCAAATCCTGCAAAGCACCGTGCCATACCTTTATTCAGGAATGCGCAGCATCCGCGGCTGGTTGCAACAACAGCGCGCGCGGGTTGTCCATTTCCCTTATGAGCAGGATTTTATCAGCTACAACACGGAAAACGATTTGGCCCAGCCTTTGTAGTTGGGTAGGTGAGGGGGCTAATGTTCAGGTAGAGATATGCTAACTTGATGATTATTTAATATCTTTCAATAGGTAATAACTATCTTGTAATTAGTTCCCTTAGAAATTCATCAATCCGTATATTTAAATAAAATATACGTTCTTCGTTAAAATAAACTTTGGCTTTTTCCCTATCGACTGTTGCTTTTAGGTCATTTAGTCTGCCTAAGTCCAAATTTTCGCTGGTATATTTTCTTGCCAGCATCGCACGTAGCAAATCTCCATCTAGCCCTAAACCTTTAATTACTTTTAGCACTTTATCATTGGCATCTTTTTGTTTGTACGTGGTGATGTAATCACTTAATGCTAAATTTGGATCAAGCTTGATATCGCCGGATTGCACATCGTGTAAAAACAACTCAGCAAATTTTTGATCTTCCTTAGAAAGCGTAGCAAAAGAGTGGTGTAGCTCCTCAAGTGCAGCAGCTTCTTCTATGCCGCCGATGGTTTTAAGCCATTTTTCAAAACGGGCATTCATATAATTTTGATCAATTTTGTCGGTTTCGATTTCGTTGATGTGCGAACGCAAATCAAACGGCACATCATCGCTACCGCCACCATTGCCTGAACTTTCTTTAAATAAATCTTTATAACGAGCCAGCAGTTTATCGTAAGTCTCTTGATCGAAATTGAGTGTGGCAGTGATCACGCTGTCGTCTTCCTGTACCACATCATAGCTTGATTTTTCCCAAGAAAAGCCCAAGAGCCGAGCAGCTTGTAAGTGCTCATTGAGCTGATTGAATAGTTTGACAAACTTTGCGCATGAGGTTGTATCATCGGGGTTTTTTGAAAAATCTTCTAATCCTGCCCATTTGAAAATATCGGCAATATCGGCAAAGCAGACATTCATTTTGTCGATAACTTTATCTAAATTATCGACAAACAGCCCCATTGGGCGGTCGCCCGAATAAAGTTTTACGGCTCGCTCAATATTGCGTTGCATCGTATGCGGCTTGCGGTAATAGCGGATTAACCCAAAAGGCTTATCGGTTTTGTCGCATACGCGGTTAGTGCGGGAAAACGCCTGAATCAAGTTGGCGTAATCCAAAATTTTGTCTAAATAGAGCGTATTGAGCCATTTGCTGTCGAAGCCTGTCAGCATCTGATCGACCACAATCAACAAATCCAGCTGCTCGTCGGGCTTGATTCTCTTATACGCATTGATATGCGACAACCTATCCGACAAATCTGTTTTAAATCGGGAATAAGTGGCGTAGCCGAAATTTGTGTGGAACTGGGCGTTGTAATCTTCCAAAATTTCGGCAATCCATTTTTCCTTATCGTTGCCTTGCCCATCGTTAAGAATATTCGGATCGAAAAGGGCGGTCAGTTTCGGCAAGGATTTTTTAGCTTCCTCAGAATTTCCGGCTTCCTCAGCAATTCTGGCTTTCTCAGCAATTCTGGCTTTAATTAGGCGGTAATAATTGACCGCTTCGGGAATAGAGCTGGTGGCAAAAATGGCATGATATTTTTTGCCTTGGCTGAGGCGTTGCCAATTTTCCAGCATGTCGTCAATCACTGCATTCACATGTTCCGGCGTTTGATATTGCACATTGGGTATATAATCTTCAATGCCTTTTTGATATTTGCCGTCTGAAGTATATTCTCCCGCCATCGGCACATCATTCATAAATTGATTGTAGATTTTTTTCTTTTGGTCATCGGCAAATACTTCGCTTTCATCTGTTGCTTTGGCTTCTTGCAAAGCGACAGATCTGCGTAAATCGCTGTCTTTAAAGGTGCGGATATGGAAGGGGTGAAAGCCCAGCACATTTTCATCACGAATGCCGTCTGCAATCGAATATCGGTGCAATTCATTACCGAAAACCGTGGCAGTGGTTGAATTTTTCTTAGCGTTTTCTTCTTCAATCGGCGTGCCGGTAAAGCCGAAGAAAATCGCATTGGGGAAGGTGTGCTTAATGGTGAGCAACATATCGCCAAAAGTAGTACGGTGGGCTTCATCAACGATAAACACCAAACGTTTACCACTGATTTGCTCGATATCAGCCTCATTTACCCCTTCTTCCGCCTTGATATTACTCATTTTTTGAATGGAGGTAACGATTAAGCGGTCGCGGTCTTGTTTGCTTTTCAGCTTGGCGAGCAAAATGGCGGTGTTTTCCGTTGCCTGCACATCATCTTTACTATCGGCAAAATTCTGATATTCCTCCAGAGATTGCTTGCCCAGCTCAATACGGTCGAGCAAGAAAATCACCTTATCCGCATCTTTGCGACGGCTGATTAACTGCGCCGATTTAAAACTCGACATCGTTTTGCCCGAGCCTGTGGTATGCCAAATATAGCCGCCGCGCTGATTGCCCGAAGTCCAATCTGTTTTTGCCACCGTGTCGGCAATTTTGTTGACTGCATAATACTGATAGCTGCGCAACACTTTCAGCTGCTCGTCTTTCGCATCGGCAATGGTGTAATCGCCGATAAACTGGTGCGCCATCGGAATCGAGAGGAAATGCGTCGCCACCTTATCCCAATCGTTCATATACACATTATTGAAATCCGCCCAACGGAAATAAAACGCAGGATTTAATGGACCGCCGGTATTGGCAAAATAGCGGCATTCTTCCGGCGTCATCGCCACAAACACCTGCACCAGGCTAAAAATGCCCGAAAACGCGCCTGCCTCATGGTATCGCTCAATTTGATAGGTCGCTTGGCTAATCGGCACACCTGAACGCTTCAGCTCAATATGAAACATCGGCATACCGTTGATTAACAGCATCAAATCGCCGCGCTGCTTAGGGTATAAATCCGAACGGGGAGAAAAACGAGGTTGTTGGGCAATTTGATAGCGGCTTTTGCCGGCAGAAATTTCCTCACGGTCAAAAATATCCAGCGACACTTCCTTGCCGAAATGACGGCTTTTCTCATTTTCACGCTTGATGGCCACCGTTTTGCCGTTGATAAAGCCGTTTAGCGCATAAGGCGTTTTCAATGCCTGCACCTGCTCCAAAATCTGGTTCATTTCCGTGCGAAGCAACGGCACATCGAGCTTGTCGATATGTTGGTTGGTTTTATTCAAATGCTCCTGCCAGTTGGCAATTAACTTTTCTTCGGTGGGATAGCGCAACACTTCCTTTTCCCAGCTTTTGGTGGCCAGCAAGGCTATCAGTGCTTTTTCAAAATCAGCTTCTTTATTAAACATTCTTTTTCTCCGTAAGGGCGCTACTACAATTTTTCAGACGGCCTCAATCATGGGCAGGAATGCCCGTTCTAGACCAACATCGCCGCCAACAGCCCTTTTTTGAGTTGGTTTAATTTTTCGACTTCTGCCGACTGTAAGGCAATGGTTTCGTCTAATTGGCGAAAGAAATTACCGATTTGAGTTTGTTCGTTTTTGTTCGCAGGAAAAGAGATTGGCATTTCCGCAAAAACATCGTTTTTGATAGAAAATCGGTCAGACCTTGCTCCTGTATCACCATTCAAATACATGAAATGATGCCATTGATTACCTTCAAAATATTGTTCCAAATAAGAAGGTTTAATTTCATCATTTAGACGAAATACATAATAAAGCGGAGACATTACGCCTGTTCTTCCTAGCTTATTTCTCTTTATTGGACCAACTGGAGCGAAGCTAGAAATTCTTGGGTTGTACACAAAATCGTCAGGCTGTACAACATAATAACCACCTATATTTTCTGAATTTGAAATTGATTTATCAAAGAAGTCTTGCTGGCTGATAATTCCGAATTCAGCAGAATTAGTAAAAGTTTCCGCATATTGATAAGCGATATTTTTTTCTTTCACTTTGAAAGCAATCTCCCCCAACTTCCTAGATTCCCACTCCCCCTCAAACCCTTTAAAGCGGATTTCCGGTATTTTTTCACCGTTTGTGGGGAACATTTTTGCCAGCATTGCCTTTTTAAGCTGACGGCTTTTTTCCAACACCGCACGGCTCTCGGCAATTTGGCTGTCTAAACGACTGAAAAACAAACCGAGGTGGGTTTGCTCGGGTTTAGATGGGGACTTAAATGTAATTGCTGTTAAACTTCGCCAATCTGCTCGTGGCATTTTAGTGCCAGACGTAACATTTGCTGTTTCTAAAAATTTTCTAGATTGCACTAGCAAATAGGCAAAGGAATTGGAATATTTAGAACTTGTTTCCAAAGCCCAAATTTCTCCACTTTTTACACCATCTTTCTCAGCAAGCCACCATTTATTCAAATACGGTCGTAAACGACCAAAAAGAATATCGCCTTTCCGAAATGATGAGGTTGTTTGTGTTCTAACTGACGTATCGCCAACTAAAATACCTGAATTACTAATGAGATTTTCTAATTCAACATCTAAATCATATAAACTTGAATCAACAAATTCATTTCTAACGCTCAGAATTTCTCCCAATACCTTTTCTTCCCACACCTCCGTAAAATCTTTAAACCGCAAACGTGGTTCTTGTTGCTTATTCATTTTGTCCCCTTAGCCTTTCAAAATCGCCTGCCATGCGGCAATGCCCTGCAAATCAAACTCGCTGCCGGTGAGTTCGTCCATCATTTGTGCCAGTGCGGCGGCACTTTCTTGTTTGCGTTGGCTGATGTGCTGATAGGTGTCGGCATATTTGTCGCAAAGTGCGGTCAGTTTTTGGCTGAATTGTGCCAGCATGTTTTCAGGCAGCCTGAACATCGCCGCATTGAGCGGAACAAACCATTTTTGGCGGAGCAAATCGAGGGCTTCGGCATCATTAAGGGCTTCAATGGCGGCCTTGGTTTTGCTGTGAAGCTCGGCACTGTCTGCTTTAATATCGGCTTTAATGTCTTTTTCTTCAGCTAATAACTCTTGTGCCTTTAACAACTTACTTTCTAAGCTCTCTTCGGGAAATTCATAGCCATGCCGTAATGATTTTAAATAATTGCTCACATTAGTCTTGCCATAAGTTCCATCTTTAGAAGCTTGAATATTTGTCCAATTAACTGCGCTATTTGATTCAATAAAAGCTAATTTTTCAGCCTTTTTAGCCTTGTTTGACAATAATTCCAGGTAATTTTCTAATGCGATTGTTTCTTCTGTTGTAACGCTTGCATAAATTACTTTGAAATAAGCAGCAATTTCTTTAGCAATAAATGCATCATTATCGTCATTGACATAAGGTCCACTTTTTTCTTCTTCGCTCAAATCATCTAAAATACTCTGTAGTTCGGCGGCAATTTCCTCTAAACGGGTTTCTTTGGCTTTCAGGTTTGCCAATTCCTGTGGCAGTTTGACGGCCTGCACCAATTCAAACGGCAGAATATGCCCCACCCAGCCGTCTTGTACTTCGGCTTCTTTTTTGGTTTTGTTGTCTTTTTTCAGCACCATAAAAGGATCAACCTGCTTAATTGCCTGTTTACCTTCGGTTTGGATCATCTCCAAATCGGCGGCAATGCCTGCCACATCGGCGCGCCATAGGTCATCGAGTTTTTGATAGGCAGTATAAAAATCCAATAAGGGCATTGCCTGTACTTTTTCCCGAATAAGTTCGGCGAGTTGCTGCTGGGTTTGGGAAATGTTGAGCGTTTCCATCGGCTCAATCAGCAGGGTTTCCAAGCGAGCGGGGAAATCGGCAAAGTTTTGGGCAAATTGCGCTTGGTAATTCAGCACGCCGGCGTGGCTTTGCATGGCGGCTTTGAGATTGTCGGTTTTCGGCTGCACATAAGGTGTGCCGTTATCGGTAAATAAGGCCGTCTGTAAACCGTCAAAGGCTGCCCAGTAGTCTGCGAATTGTGCCAGCTCGGCTTTGGGAATGCCGCCGTGTATGGTGGCGAAAATATCCCATTGCTCCGTCGGTTCGGCGGAATCGACATAGCGCGGAATGTTGAGGTTGTAGCCGTTTGCCACAATTTCGGCTTTCGGCACAATGCGGGAGAATTTAGGCAATTCCCGGCGATGGGTCACGCAATCGACAATGCGCTTGATGTCACTTGCCTGCAAATGGTTGTTTTTGCCCACTTTGATGAAATGTTTGGAGGCGTCAATCATCAATACGTCGTTACGTTCGCGCTCTTGGCGTAAAACGATAATGATGGTGGGAATGCCAGTGCCGAAAAAGATATTGGCAGGCAGACCGATAATGGCATCAATATGATTGTATTCAATCAGATTTTTTCGGATTTTCTCTTCTTCGCCACCTCTAAAAAGCACACCATGCGGCAAGACGATGGTCATGATGCCGTCGGGTTTTAAGTGGAAGAGGTCGTGCAATAGAAAGGCAAAATCGGCTTTTGCCTGCGGGGCGACGCCAAAGCGTTTGTAGCGGATGTCGCTTTCTTTGTCTTTGGGATTCCACGGCTGGGAATAGGGCGGATTGGACACTACGGCATCCAGATACAGCGGATCGCCTTCCAGCGGCCAGTCGTCTTCTAATGTATCGGCATTGCGGGTGAAAATATTGCTCGGCAAAATGCCGCGCATGACCAAATTCATGCGCGTGAGGTTGTAAGTGTTTTCTTTTAATTCTTGTGCGTAATATTTGATGCTGTCAGCGCTTTTGAGATGTTTGGCAACGCTATGGCCGATGTTGATCAGCAATGAACCTGAGCCGCTGGTCGGGTCGTAAATGCTGATTTCTTCACGGTCTTTGAGATGGTCGGCAATGATCTCCGACATCAGCAAAGATACTTCGTGCGGCGTATAGAATTCGCCCGCTTTTTTGCCTGCGTTGGCAGCAAACATACTAATCAGGTATTCGTAAATAAAGCCCAATACGTCATAGCCCTGTTTGCCGTCCATCGGAATATCGGCAATCAGTACGAAAAGGTCTTTCACCGCATTGGTTTGGCTGGCGGCGGTATCTCCCAATTTGCTCAAACCGGATTCTAAGGTTTTGAAAATACCGTCAAAAACTGAGATGTAGTTTTCTGCAATATTGCGGCTGAAAGCGCTCATTGCAGTGCGGACGTTGGCAATATTGAAATCCGAGCCTTGGGCTAGCCAAGTTGAGAATAGATGTTCGTAGCTGATGAAATAACCGAGGTTTCTTTTGATATGGTTGACAAGCACCCCGTTAGATTCGGTAAGCTCATCGGCAAAATTTGATTTTTCTAAGCCTTGTTCAAGGGCAAATTTCTCCAGTTTGTCGGACAAAAATTTATAGAAAATAAAGCCTAAGATGTAGTCTTTGTATTCGTTCGCTTCAATTTTGGAACGCATTTTATTCGCAGATTGCCAAATTTTGGCTGCAAGTTGTTGTTTATTCATTTTTTCTCTTATTGGTTTTTGATTTTATACATATTACGGTATTTATGATTACTTGGTGCAGGCTAGCTATGATAAACCATCAACACAGTGTTTACATAATTTACATCGTAGAGGAAGTATGATTCATCGATGCAATGCAAAATGGTAGGAAAGCTCACATTACACAAAGGCCGTCTGAAACTCAACTTTCAGACGGCATCTTGTATCCATATAAGAGCCGCTATCTCTATTGGCGAGGATGAGATTGAGATTGTCATCTTTGAATATAAATGATTAGGATAGAACAAGCGTTTGGATTTTGAAGATGATTTATAAAAACTCTTTGAAATTTCTCTACTCTTTGAAAAAGAAAAAAGGCCGTCTGAAAAGTGCAGGCTGCTTTTTGGGTTTTCAGACGACCTCCAAAGCAGCCCGCACTCAGGTATTTTAGATTGACTAACGCGAGCTATCGGCCAAATACTTTCCGCCAGGCATTCGGATTGATTTTAAACTTGGCTTTAAACTGAAAACGTAGGTTTGCCGCGCTGCCGAAGCCGCTTTGTTCGGCGATGCGTTCTATCGGTAAATCCGTATTTTCCAACAAATCCTGCGCCTGCCATAGCCGCTCTGTGGTGAGCCACTCACCGAAATTCATACCTGTGGCTTGAGAAAAATGGCGGATAAAGGTTCGGCGGGAAACGGCTAATTTTTTTGCCAAATCGTCCAAGCGGTATGGGGTGGCAAGGTTTTGGCGTAGTTCGTCCAATAAGTGATTGATTTTGTCATCGGCGGTACGACGTTCGACAGGTCGGTGGATAAACTGTGCCTGCCCGCCTTCGCGGTGTGGTGCCGCAACCAAGGTACGGGCAAGGTCGTTGGCAACGGTTGCACCGTGGATTTTGCGGATGAGGTACAGGCAACAATCCAACCCGCCTGCCGCACCTGCCGATGTTAAAAAGTTGCCGTCTTCCGCATATAGGCGGTTGGTATCCAGATGAATTTTAGGGAAACGGCGGACAAAGTCGTCTTCGGCAAGCCAGTGGGTGGCGGCGGTTCTGCCGTCTAAAAGTCCTGTGTAGGCAAGGGCGTAAGAGCCGTAGCATAGGGCGACAATATGTGCACCACGTTTCGCTGCCCGCTGTAAATTCTCAGCCAGTTCCGGCGTCGGGGTTTCTTCAATGTTGCGCCAGCCTGCGATGACGATGATGTCGGCTTCTTCCGTCAAATCTAGGCCGCCGTGTATGGGAATGCTTGCGCCCAGTGCCGTGATGACGTCTTTGCTATCATCGGAACAGATTTTCAGGTCAAAGAGCGGATTATTCCGATAGGTCGTCTGAAAAACAGAAAAGGGAATGTTGAAGACAAAATCATTCATGCCCGATTGAGCATATAGCACGATTTTTGGGACAGTTTGATTTTGGCGAAACTCGTTACGCTCGTTTTCAGACGACATTTTGGCACTATCCTTGCGTTTGTTGGCAATATTGCCTATTTTAGCCGATACACCTGCTGTTTAAAATACGCTACATGATTTTTTAAGGAGCAACATCATGAAATCCAAGCAATTTATTCTTGCCACTGTTTTGGGCGCGACAGCCTTTTCCGCTTGGGCAGACGATTCATACCAACATATCCGTAATGCTACCGCCAAGGTCGAATATGCAGGACAGACGTTTTTGGTTGACCCGTTTTTCGCCCCCAAGCATTCCATGAACGGCTTTCCCGGCACGTTCAATAACCAAGCCAAAATGCCGCTGGTCGGGCTGCCGATGAGCGTGAATAAAATTTTGGACGGTGTGGATGCAGTTATCGTTACCCATACTCACGAAGACCATTGGGACGAAACCGCCGCACGTTCCATTCCAAAAAACCTGCCCGTATATGTGCAGCACCAAGCTGACGCTGCCAAAATCCGCAGCCAAGGCTTTACTGATGTACGCGTGTTGAACGGCAGCACTGTCTTCAACGGCGTAACCATCAGCAAAACCGGTGGCGTACATGGTACAGAAGCCATGTATACCAACCCGCAGCTAGCCGAAATCTTAGGCGATGCAATGGGTGTGGTATTCCAAAGCAGCGGACACAAAACCGCTTATATTATGGGTGATACTGTGTGGACGGCAGATGTAAACAAAGCATTGAACCGCTACAAACCCGATTATCTGATTATGAACACGGGCTACGCGCTGATTTCAGGTATTTCAGACGGCATTATTATGGGGACGGCTGATGTATTAAAAGCCAGCCAAGTCATGCCTAAAGCCAAAATCATCACCGTACACATGGATACCGTGAATCATACCGCCGTCAGCCGCGCCGATATGCGTAAATTTATACGCGGTCAAGGCATTGAAAGCCGTGTGAACGTTCCGGAAGACGGAGAAATCGTGAAACTGGATTGATAAACGACACATTACCCTAAGCAGCCTGCACCTTGTTTTTCAAAGTGCAGGCTGCTTTATTTTTTCGCTGCTTTTGTTAAACCGTCCAACCATGCTTGATGGCCGTTTACCATTGGATTTGGCACAGTTTCTGCCAAGCCTTTGGCGAGTTTGCCGATTTGGCTTTCTTCGGTTAATACACGCACGCGGTTGTTAGGCAGGCTTTCTAAAATCCAAGCGCCGAAAATTAAAGTGGTGGTGCTGGCGATTAACGAAAGCATCGTACAAAATCAGCTTGAACAGCAGTAAATTGACTTTGCACTGGTGACACCAGACTTCCAAGCACCGGATATTCACGCAAAAAATTTGTATGATGAACGCTACATCTGTGCCGTTCGCCGCGATTACCCAATAGCCCAACAAACAGAACTTACCCTTGAGCAATTTTGTGAGTGAGAGCAAGCCTTAATTTCCTATCATGGCGGCAGCTTCAGCGGTGTTATTGACCAAGCCCTGAAAGCGATGTGGCTACAAAGAAATGTCAGCCTATCGGTACAAAACTTTATTGTTTTGCCTGAATTACTAGAACAAAGCGATTTATTGGTAGTCGTGCCTGAGCGCTTGATTATTCATTTAAACAATTTCAAACACTTTGAACCGCCCCTTGAAATTCAAGGCTTCACCAAAACCCTTATTTGGCACGAACGGACACATAAAGATCCTGCATATCGCTGGGTTAGAGAGTTGATAGAAGAGGCTTGTTTGGTTGAAGAGAAATAATGAATGCTAATTATAGATATGAGAAATTTTCCTTTATGGTCTGTAAATAACGTGTAGGTGAATGCACTTTTAAAATATGCAGTAAAAAGGCATAATTTAAGACCTCATTTTTCAGAATTATTTGTTGTAGGAGCAAAAAGATGAATATTTTATTATTGGATGGCGGTAAAAATTTCGGCCATTCACATGGCGAGTTGAACCACACGCTTCATAAAAAAGCGAAAGAAGTTTTGGCCGCACTTGGACACAATGTAAAAGAAACCGTGATTGATGCCGGCTATGATGTTGAAGCAGAAATTGAAAAATTCTTATGGATGGATGCAGTGATTTGGCAGATGCCAGGCTGGTGGATGCACGAACCTTGGACAGTGAAAAAATACATAGACGAAGTATTAACCGCCGGACACGGCAAGCTTTACCATAGTGATGGTCGCCATCGTGTCAATCCGACTGAAGGCTACGGCACAGGTGGTTTGTTGCAAGGTAAAAAACACATGCTCTCGCTTACTTGGAATGCCCCGATTGAAGCCTTTACTCGCGAAGGCGATTTCTTCGAAGGTAAAGGCGTGGATGCTTTATACATGCACTTCCACAAACTCAATGAGTTCATCGGTTTGACCCGTCTGCCGACATTCTTATGTAACGATGTGATCAAAAATCCACAAGTAGAACAATACTTATCCGATTACCAAGCACACTTGGAAAAAGTGTTCGGCTAATGGCAAAAAAGGTGGGTAAAAATGCCCACCTTTTTATTATTGTTGAATGGTTGTAATCATTGTAAATGAGCTACATCGTTAAGTTGCTCAATATGAAAACCGCTTTCACTATTGTATTTCACAATACTGATCGAAGTATTTAACAATGACACGGATTTACCCTCATCACGATGGTTTTCCCAAGTCGCTCCGCCTAGTAAGGATAATAAAAGCCGCAAGGTATGGCCATGCGATACCACTAAAATATTGGCTCCCGATTGATGTACTTTAATGATATCGTAAAGGGCGGCCATTGCACGTACTGCTAATTGTTCAAAGGTTTCGCCACCATTGCTTAATGCTTTATAAGCTGCCGGGTCATTGGTCAGTTGTTTAAATTCGGTTAACTTCCGTAGGTCAGTGATCTGCATACCTTCCCAACTTCCAAAAGATTGCTCATTTAGTCCACAGTGCTGAAAAAGAGGAATAGGACGCTGACCGATAATATGGCCAGCCGTATCAATGGCACGTTGTAAAATGCTGGAATAAGCAGCGGTAAATTCTACTTGTTGTAGCGCCGCCCCGGTTTTCTGAGCTCCTGTAATTCCTTGTTCGGTCAGTGGTGAATTGCCTGATCCCTGCAAAAGCTCTTGTTCGTTCCATTGGGTACGGCCATGGCGAATAAAATAAAAAGTGAGTTGTTTTGACATCATAGTTCCTTGGAGATCTGGAAGTATAGGGTATAACTAACTTATGATGCAAAGGCCGTCTGAAACGATAATTTCAAACGGCCTTTTACTTTAACGTGTACCGTTTAGATACGGTCGTGCTTGGAGGATAACAAGCTTACCATTGTCAAACGCCCATTCGATATCCTGCTCGCCATTGGCAAATAGCTGTTTGATTTGTTGGCCGGTTTGGTCAAGGCGACGGATTTGTTCTTGATTCATCACATTGCCACTGGTTACAGGCACCTCCCGTACTCCACCATTTTTATCCAGTTGCAACGCTGTGGTTTCATTAGAGGAGCTGAGACGTTGTACAGAATCATTGCGACGGTTATAGACCACCTGTTCGGCTACCCGTTTGCCTTCAACGACACGAATACCCAACCCGCGTTTGGCGGCAATGTAGGCGCTATTTTTCTGAGCAATATCATAAGGATTGATGGTAACCAACACGCCGGAGAGATCTGCATTGATGCTTTGTTGCACAAAGACACTCATTTTCACGCTATCGTGAGGCAATCCGGCAATACGGCGGGCTTCGTATGCACTGTAATTGAAAACAGAAGCCCAAGATTGCTTCACTGCTTCGGCCAACGCGTTTTCATCGGTAACATTTGGCACGGTGGTGTACAGCCCTGCGCCGCTGAAATTGGGTAGGTCTTCGGAATTAGAGGAGCTGCGGACAAACACGCCTTTGCTGTTTAATTGATTGCGCCATTGCTCAGCCCATTTATGTTTCCATTCCGACGGGATTTCGGCATCGGTAATTTTTTTCTGCAGCGTGAGTAAAGCAGTACGGCGCTTGCGGTTGTCTCCATCACTTTGTGTTTCGATTTGGGCCAGTGTTGTTGCATTAATACCCAGCCTATCCATCATGGCTTGATAATAGGCAAACGGAATGCAGAATCCGTCAGGTACATTACTACCTTTAATATGGGCGCGGATATGACCGAGGTTGGCAGCCTTACTGCCGCAGTAACGGCTGTCATCACGGCGCAGGTTTGACAAAGCCCTAAGGCCATAATCGGAAACATCAGGTTGGGGCAGGGTAAGGCCGTCTGAAAAGCTTTTACTGGTAGTGTTCCGGTTGGTTTGGACAATTCGGTATTGCTTAGCAGTCGCTTCAAATTCGATATGACGGCCAATATATGGGGCTAGGATTTTTTCTGCGTCTTTAAGGTAAATATTGGGAATCCCCCAGCCGCGTGCCAATACATTCACATGCGATAGTGCAGTAGATGGTTTCTCGCTGATAATCCCTGCCACAGGTGGCAGCTCTAGGGGAACCTCTTTCAAAATAATAATATCGTCGGCGCCAACATTATGAAGATCATCTTCTTTGACAATAACGCGTAATGTACCTATCGCTTTACCTTGGTTTAGAGGCAGGTAGGGGAAATTTTTAATCAAACTTTCTTGGGTAATAAAAGGAACTTTGCTTTGCTCGGCAACGGTTTCCTGCCATAAAGAATTGGTTTTATAACGCAACGGAGCGTAGAAACTGTCTTTCAGACGGCCTGCCGCCAATTTCAACAATTCAGGTGTGATTTTGTCTCCTTCCCAAAACTCATAAACATATTCTTGAGTACTATTCTGCCAACTGATAGTACCCAACAGATAACGCCGGTTAGGACTACGGTATTGTTGATTCAATTCAGTTTTTGACAGCATGGGTTTCAAGATGGTAGCCAGATAGTGCTCATGCAGCCGAAATTTGGGAGTATTGATGTAGTCTGTACGGTTATTATTTTCACGATCGATGAGGAAAAGGATATGAGGAATTTCATATTCACTACCTTGCTCATAAATACGCGACAGTAAGTCAAAATCAGCTTGGTTTTTGATTGCAGATAATGCAGGAATTTGTGTTTTAACTGGGGTGGCTACAGTTTGACGCTTTTCAGACTCGTAATTAAGAAGGCTTACGCGCCGTTGGTGCAGCCATGTCGGCTGTCTCAGCTTCAGGACGGCACGCTGAAAGTAAAAACAATATTGGGAGGTAAAAAGCAGGCTTCATGATGTTATCGGTTATCTAAATCAGATGAAAAGAAATATACCTATGGTAAAAATCTAGGGGCTGACGTAGATTAGCGGTTATGCTAGGCTACGAAAATGCAGATAACCAATTGTAAATTAAGCAAGAGAGTTCAAAAGAAACTACTTGAATTTTTTGTACTCCAAGTTACCGCCCGTTCCGCTGCCGATATTTTGGGCATTCAGCCCAACTCCGCTATTCTGTTCTACCGCAAAATTCGTATGGTTATCAGCCATTATCTGGCCTTGGTTGCCGATGAGGTTTTTGAGAGCTCTGTTGAGCTGGACGAAAGTTATTTCGGCGGAAGGCGTAAAGGCAGACGTGGTCGCGGCGCAGCAGGAAAAGTAGTTGTCTTTGGCATCCTGAAACGCAACGGACGGGTCTATACCGTTGTCGTAGATAATGCCAAATCTGATACTTTGATGCCTGTTATCAAACAGAAAATCATGCCGGACAGCATTGTTTACACGGATAGCCTGAGCAGCTATGACAAGCTGGACGTAAGCGGTTTTATCCATTACCGTATCAACCATTCCAAGGAATTTGCAGACCGTCAGAACCACATTAACGACATTGAGAATTTTTGGAATCAGGCAAAACGCGTCTTGCGTAAATACAACGGAATTGATCGCAAATCCTTCCCGCTGTTCTTGAAAGAATGCGAATTTCAGTTTAACTTCGGCACACCGTCTCAACAGCTTAAAATTCTGCGGGATTGGTGTGGAATTTAGGGCTAATCTACGTCAGCCCCATTATTTATCCAGCTACGTCATACTATATTTTGCGTTTTTGAAGTGGTTTTAGTGCTATCTTGTGGTTTCTAAACTTGCAAAAATCGCCTATTTATTTTATAAATGCAAACCATTTTTATTCAAATAATAAGGTTGTGTAATGAAAAAGAAAGCGATTGCCTGTGTAATAGGGGCGGTTTTTTCCGGACAGTTATATGCGGCTCAGATGCCGGTGGCTCAGGCAGAAATAGAGCCTGTGGTGGTTACGGCCGACCGTAATGCGCAAACCTTGGATAAAGCGGCGCCGAATGTGTCGGTTATCGGACGCAAAACCTTGAATCAAGCCTCGGCACAGAATTTAGACGATATCGTGATGTATGAATTCGGCGTCAGCGTGCCGTCAGACAACAATCGCCGCGGTCATGCGGGTATCAATATCCGAGGCATAGACGGCAACCGCATTCTGATGATGGTGGACGGCGTACGCATTCCCGAATCTTATGCAGGCGGCGGTTCCAACGGCGCGATTTCGGGACGCGATATGGTCGAAAGCGACACGCTCAAGCAGGTCGATATTGTCAAAGGCCCTTATTCCGCGCTGTACGGTAGTGATGCGCTTGGCGGCGTGGTGAACATGGTGACGCTCTCACCGAGCGATTTTGTCGATGCGGGCAAACGCGGGTATTTCGGTTTAAAACACAGCTACCGCGGCCGTGACCGCAGCCATGGCGTGACGGCGACTGTGGCAGGTTTCCATGAAAACGCCGAAGGTCTGCTGATGCTGACGCGCCGTCAAGGTCATGAAACCGAAAACATGGGCAGCGATACCAGCTACTCGACTGCGCGTACTGCCACCAACCCTCAGAAAAACAATGCCTATAATATCTTGGCGAAAGGCAATATCGGCAACGAACGCCACCGCTTGGAAACTTTGTACGAACAGTATTACCACGCCAACGATACCGTATTGGCAAACGGCTTGGGTTCGCAATCGCGCGGGCCGGTAACCATCGCAACATCTGAGAGCAACGCCCGCGACCGTATCCGCCGTCAACGTATCGAAGCAGGCTACCGCTACACTGGCGAAGGCCGTCTGAAAGAAGCCAACCTGACTGCCTATCAGCAAAAACTGCGTACGGAAGACGATGCCGTCGATGCGAGCATTACGCGTATGGGCACGCGCCAATTAGGTAACTCGACCCGTTATTCCGACTACGGTTTCAATCAGACCATACGCGGGCTGAACGGACGCAGCGTATGGGAATTTGACGGCGCGGTCAAACAAACCGTCGTTGCCGGCGCCGAATACAAACACACCGAGACCGCCCGTCCGCGCGACAGCCTGACAGTGGACAATCTGACCGGTGCCGTCAGCAAAGTTTATGCAGGCAGCACCTATCCGAATAAAACTTTCCCCGACAGCAAGCGCAAAACGTTCAGCGTTTACGCACAAGACAGCCTGACTTTCGGCAACGGCATCGTCCTGACACCGGCCTTGCGTTACGAAAAAGACAAGCTGAACACTTCGACCGATCAAGCCTATCTCAACGCCAACCCCAGCGGAACGGCGACGCGCTTTAGCGATTCCGCGTTTACACCCAGCCTGCGCCTGAGTGTACCGATGGGTGAGCAGTTCACCAGTTTTGCCACTTATTCCCAAGGCTTCCGTACGCCGCCGTTTGACAGTGCGACCATGGCGTTTGCCAATACGACCTACGGCTATGCCGTCATTCCCAATGCCAACCTCAAATCCGAACGCTCCAACAGCTTTGAATTGGGGATGAAGTTCAAAAACGAACGCACCCGTGCGCAAGTTACCGCGTTCTACAACCGTTATCGAAACTTCATCGACCGCACCGAAGTCGGCACTGCCTCCATAGGCGGTCGCCCGATTATCCAGTACCAATATCAAAACCTTGATCACGTCAAAACCTACGGTGCCGAAGCCTCTGCCGCCTACAAATTCCTGCCGGGCTGGCAAGTCTCCGGCAGCATCGCTTGGATGCGTGGCAAGCAGCAAGACGGCACGCCGCTGGATTCCGCCTACCCGCTCAACGGCGTTTTGGGCGTGGACTACGCGCAAGAAAAATGGGGGGGCGATACCAAACTGCGCTGGTCGAAAAAACACAGCCGCGTCAGCAGCGACAGCATTTTCCAAGCGCCGGGCTACGGCGTATGGGATGTCGGAGCGTGGTACAAGCCGTCTAAAAACGTCGAAATCGGCGCGAACATTTACAATATCGGCAACAAAAAATACTGGCAACACGCAGACGTCGCCGGCATGAGCCGCTCAAGCGTGATGGATTTGTACACCGAAACCGGCCGCAATTTCGCCGCAACCGTACAACTGAAGTTCTAATGTGATTTAACCGTTTTCAGACGGCCTGAGAAAGCGAGCAGGCCGTCTGAAAGCATTCGACAAGGAAAATAAATGAAACTCAAACTCCTTCTGCTTTCCGCACTTATTTCGTTGACCGGCACTGCACACGCGCAACGCATCGTCGTGTTGACCCCCGATACGGCAGACATCGTTGCCGCGCTCGGCGCATTGGACGAAATCGTCGGCCGCGATCAGACCGTTCAAAATCCGGCATTGAAAAACAAGCCCAGTATCGGCATTCATCGCCGCCTGACGGTTGAACCGATTGTGGCCGCCAAACCCGACATCGCCATCGGTTCATGGATGGCGCAGCCTGCCGATATTTTTACCCACCTGCAAAAAGCAGGCATTAAAGCCGTCAATGTTGCGCCCGATGACAGCATCGCCGCCTATCCGCAAAGTATCCGCAACATCGGTCAGCTTATCGGTAAAAGCGCGCAGGCGGATAAGTTGGCCGGTAAGTGGCAGGCGGATATGAAACAACAGCCTTCCAGCGGCAAACGCTACCTCTTCAGCTACGACGGGCGCATCGTATCGGGCAAAAACACTGCCGCCGACGAAATCATCCGCCGCGCCGGCGGTATCAATGCCGCAGCCGCCATTGACGGTCTCAAACCGATGACGCGTGAGGCATGGATTGCGGCCAAACCCGATATCATCATTATTGCCGACCACAACACCGCTATGATAGGCAACGTCAAAACCTTTGCCGCACGCCCCGAAATCGCCGGCTCGCCTGCCGCGAAAAACGGCAAGATTTATTTGTGGAAGGCCAACGATATGTTCCGTTATGGTCTGGATACGCCACAAGTGATTCAGCGTTTGCATGGTTTGGCGAAATAAACGCACCTGTTTTGAAAACTCTGCCCGATTTTTGTTTTCAGACGGCCTCGATTTGTTCCTTCTTGTTGAGTAGGAAGCAAAACGGTTGTCTTAAAAATGCCGTCTGAAACCGTCCCTCAATCCGCTTAAACCGCATGATGTCATGAAACCGCATATCCTTACCCTCTGCCTGCTGCTTACTGCCGCCGCCGTTTATTTGTGCTGCGGCATCGGCTTTGGCGCGTGGGAGTCGCCGTTGGCGATGGATGAAACCGTCCGCCAAATTCGTTTACCACGCATCTATACCGCGCTTTTGGTTGGAGCCGGTTTGTCCGCTTCGGGGACGGCATTACAGGCTTTATTTGAGAACCCGCTGGCCGATCCGAGTTTAATCGGGACGTCGGGTGGGGCGGCCTTGGGCGTAATTGTGTTATTGGCTTTGGGCGGTGGCGAGATGGGTGTGCCGGGCGCGGCTTTTCTCGGTGCATTGGGTGTGTGCCTGCTGATTTTGGCGGTGCATAAACTGCTCGGCGGCGGTACTTTGGGATTGCTGGTGTTGGGGTTTGTGTTGAGCGCGTTTTCGGGCGCGGTGGTCAGTATGATTTTGTTTTTATCTGACGATTTGGTATTGCGCAGCGCGACCACATGGCTGTCGGGCAGCCTTGCCGAAGCCGGTTTCTCATCGCCTGTCGCGGCAATCGCGGTCATGTTGCCCGGTTTTCTGATTTTGCTGTCGGCAGGCAGGCGGCTGGACGTTTTGATGACGGGCGAAGACACGGCTGCCAGTATGGGGGTGTCGGTCGGGGCATTGCGTGTGCAAACCGTAATCGGCGCGGCATTGATGACGGGGGCGGCGGTATCGCTTTCGGGCATCATCGGTTTTCTCGGCATGATGATCCCCAATGTGCTGGCGCAAACCGTCGGCGGCAGTCGCCGCAAACTGATTACGCTGTCGGCTTGGTTGGGCGCAGTATTTTTGATGGTGGTGGACGGCGCGGCGCGCTGGCTAACATACCCTGTCGATCTGCCGGTTGGTATCGTGATTGCCTTATTGGGCGGACCATTTTTTATGTATTTGTTTATCAAGCCTTTGAAAAGCCGTTGATGCCTAAACAGGCCGTCTGAAACTTCATTGCACCATATCTTTTGCCATGCATACCTTATTTCAAATCCGTAATCTTTCCGTCCGCGTCCAAGACAAAACCCTGCTTGAAATCGATCAACTGGATATACCTTCGGGCATGACCGTCATTATCGGCCCGAATGGTGCGGGTAAATCTACTTTACTGCGTGCCTTAATCGGGCAAACAGGGCAGGGGAAAATCACTCTTTTCGGTGAGGCCATTGCGCCGCAAATCCGTGCGGGCAGGGTGGCATGGGTCGGGCAGCATGGCCGTTACAATATGCCGATGACCGTACGCGAATACATTGCGTTGGCGTCATTCGTACAAAAAGGCCGTCTGAACCATGAATGGTCGGACGAGTTGCTCGATTATTTTGATTTGACAGCATTGGCGGATAAGCGTATCGGCAAGCTCTCAGGCGGCGAACAGCAACGCGCCAACATCATCCGCGCCCTGTTGCAAAATGCGCCGGTCTTGCTTTTGGACGAACCGTGCAACCATCTCGATATCCGCCACCAACACCGCCTGATGCAGTATTTGGTCGGGCATTCAAGCCGTGCCTCATCAATAATGGTATTGCACGATTTAAACCTCGCCGCGCGTTATGCGGAACATATTATCTTGATGAATAAGGGAAAAGTCATTGCATCAGGCAAGGTGGGCGAAGTGATGCGCCCCGACTTGCTTGAATCGGTTTACGGTTGGCAGATACGCCGTTGCGAAGATGAAGCAGGGTTTTATTTCAGAAGCTGAGCGCCAACAGGCCGTCTAAAAAACGATAAAGAAAATTTATTTTATCGTTCAAAAATCAAACGAGATGGGAGGATGTTCCCGACTTGAAGAACCAAATTTTACACATTTCACAAGTAAAATGCCGATTTCCATCAAATAGAAATACATTTAATTATTTATAGAATACAATATTTTAAAATAATACTGATTTTTAATTACTCAAAATTATTGACAAGAAAACGATGATGGTTATTTAATATATCAATCTTATTAATAATTTTTATTAATCATTATCATGGTACAGCAGCTTGTTTGGACTCCGAAACAATCCGCGCCCAAGGCATTTCCCGAACGTCAGGCATTGATGCCGGTTTGGGGCGGCGTTCCAATGCCGCGTCCCCAATGGCAGAACATTTGGAAGAAAAAGCTTCCCCATGCCACCGATGTGGACGCGCTTGCTTATCTGCATATTCCATTTTGCGCCAACCATTGCGTTTTTTGCGGCTTCTACCGTAATGCGTGGAAGGATAGCCAAAGCAGCGTGTACACCGACAAAATTATCGAAGAAATGGCCGCTGAAGCTGAAGTCCGTACAGGCAAGGGCAAAATCCGAGCCGTTTATTTCGGGGGTGGTACGCCGACCGCGTTGCTTACGGAGGACCTTGTCCGCCTGATTTGTGCCTGCTACCAATATCTACCGCTTGCCGAAGACTGCGAGTTCACCATCGAAGGGCGCATGAGCCATTTCGATTTGGAAAAAGCACAGGCTTGTCTCGAAGCAGGGGCCAACCGTATTTCCATCGGCGTGCAAACCTTCAATACCGCCATCCGCCGCCGTCTCGGTCGCAAACACAGCGGCGACGAGGCGTTTGAATATTTGGCAAAATTGTGCGAACTCGATGCCGTGATTGTCGCTGATTTGATGTTCGGCCTACCCAATCAAACCGATGAAGTTTGGCAAAACGATATCGCCCGCGCCGCCGAGCTGCCGCTGTCCGGTTTGGATACGTATGCGTTCAACCTTTATCCCATGCTGCCCATCAACCGCATGATTGAAAAAGGCGCATTTCCGACACCGCCGGGTTTCGATATTCAGGCAGACCAATATGCCTACACGGTTGAAACACTGCTGGAAAAAGGCTGGGAACATGTCAGCAACAGCCACTTCGCCTATCCCGGCCGCGGCGAGCGCAACCGCTACAATACCCTGATCAAATCTGACATTCCCTGTTTGGCGTTCGGCTCCGGCGCAGGGGGTAACTTCGGCGGTTTCAGCTATCAGGTGCAGGGCGATTTGGAGAGTTATCTTGCTACGCCGAAAGGCGAGAAAAACATCGCGTTTATGAGCGGCCATAGTCCAAATAAAGCACTGCTCAGCAAAGTTCAGCACGATATTGAAACAGGCCGTCTGAATCCATTATTGTTTGACGGCAACAAAGCAGCGCAAAAGCTGATTGCCCAATGGCAGGAAATGCAGCTTTTTAAAGAACCTGATTCAGACGGCATTATCCGTTTGAATACCAGTGGCCGTTATTGGTCGCCCACCCTTATCCGCAAACTCATGCTCACTCTTCCAACTCAAGAAAAGGATCAAACCATGCAAAAACTTTCAGCCGAACAACAAACCATGTTGCGTCAATCATTGGAAAAAAATCCCGGCCAAGTACTGGAAATGCTGGCCGCGCAAAACCAATGCAGTTTTGAAGACGTTATCCGCTGCCTGCCTGAAGAGAACGTGCGCCAAACCGAAGGCAGCCGCATAGTCGAAATTCTCCAAGCCGTTGCCGCATGGAATGAATCCGTTACCTTCATCGCCCACACCCCCGATGCCATCGTCGAAGTCAGCGGCAAACTGCCTAACGGCAAAGTCGGCCGCGGCTTCTACAACTTTGACCATCCCGAAACCGACGGCGGCGTACACGGCCACATCTACTATGAAAACTGCGCCTCCATCTACCTTTTGGAACGCCCGTTTATGGGTAAAGCCACTTGCTCGCTCAACTTTATCAACCGCAACGGCGGCGCCATGTTTAAAATTTTCGTCGGCCGCGATGAAGCAGGCGAGTTGAAACAACATCAAATCGAAGCCATGCGAAAACTGTTTGATGCCGCTTAAACGGTTTCAGACGGCCTGAAAATCCGTTCCTTGCCGCGTAGAGGAGCGGATTTTCTAACAATAAACATCTACCATACAAAGGAGCCCCAAACATGCAACTCATCTTCGGAGCCAACGGCCCGTCCGGCCGCGCCTATATCCGCACATTGACTGACTCAGCCGATACCGTCGCCGTATTAAGAAAGCCGTCTGAAGACAGTTTTTTTGTCGAACACAATATTCAAACCGTTGTCGCCGATGCGCTTGATGCCGACGCGCTCGATAAAGCGTTGGCACAATACCATCCTGATACCGTGATCAGTTTTGTCGGCGGCAAAAACGAAGAGGGTATCCGCAGCGATGCGCTGGGCAATATCAACATTATTGCCGCCACGAAAGCCGCCAATCCGCAAGCCCGCTTTGTACTGATTACCAGCATGGGCTGCGGTGAACAATGGGACATGATGAGCGAGCCGTTCAAACAGGCACTAGGTGAAGCCGTCCGTGCCAAAACAGAAGCCGAAATCTATCTCAAACAAAGCGGTTTGATTTGGACCATCCTGCGCCCCTGCGGCCTTGCCGATGGCGAAGATAATGCCTATACCTTGACACAAAATGCCCAAGAAATTCCGCAAAAATACATGACGCGCAACGGCTTGGCCGCTGCCGTTGCTGCCATTGTCGGCCAAGCGGACAGCAAGGGCGAAACGTATAGCGTTGGTGCGGCATAACCGGATTGAATAGATTGTCCACTTTCCATTGTTAAAGTTGGAGTAGGTAATTGATTAGTAGCCGATCAAATAATAAAGGATTTGCTGAGAAAAGACTGGGAGATATAAATAAAAGGCCGTCTGAAACATTTCAGACGGCCTTTGATTTTTTACTTTATTCTCCAAATACTGCCTGATCGAAACGTTCAATATAGGCGACTAAATTTGCTTTGGTTCTTGCATATAGCGCAATTTCAGTGTCGATGGGGGTAAGAATCAGGTTTGCAACAACAGGCACGATGGCCACATCAACGGAGGTTAATTCTTCGCCGAAAAAGTAGCGTTTTGTGCCTAAGTAGTTGCTAATGGCGTCTAAATCTCCTTTTCCGAAGGCGTAAATATCAGATTGTGTGTGTCTTCCGATACCATGTCCGTACATTTCTTTTTTCGCGTTTTCCTGTAACACAGCAAAAATCGCTTCGGCTTGTTCGGTCGGCATGCCATCAAACATTGCCTTCATCATAAATGGTTTGCTGAGAGGATCGACGAAACGGTTATATACGACCATCCAATATAAATGTTCTTCTGTCATACGGCGAAAGGCTTCAGCAATCGCTTTTTGTTCAGGCGTTAAATGTTTATCTAAATCAATGCCGTAGGTTTCGGTTAGATAACGCTGAATGAGAGAGCTATCAGGGATCAACTTCTCGCCATCCTGCAATACCGGAACTTTGCCTTTAGGCATTTTGCTGAGATCGGCAACATATTCTTTTTCGAAATCTAAGCCGGATAAACGCAGCATCGCTTCAGTTTTCCAAGCGAAAGGTGATGAACTGCGAATTTTACCTTCACCGGGTAAAGTAAATAATTTAAGCATTTTGTTTTCCTTTCATTATTTGTTATTCAAATACGGTTCTACAATAGTCCAAACAGCCGGGAAGTTCAAGACAAATACCGGATGTGGCGCATTAGGGATAACGGATAAATCGGCATTCTGTGTCATGCGATAGGCGTTGATGACTGTATCCAAGGGTGCATTGGCATCGTCTTCGCCAACCACAAACAACACCGGCGATTGGATCTTACCAAATGTCTCTTTGCCAACTTGGGTGTTGTCATAATTTTTCTGCGCATTGTCAAACCACGTTGCCGTTTGTTGTAGGTTGGGGCGAATGCTTTGTTGCATTTCCCAATAACTTGGATCTAACTGGCGGATTTGTTCATAGCTTGCACGTTTATTTCCCCCGCCTTGAATAAAACCACGTTTCCATTCGCCGGCACCGATAGCAATAATTTTGGCTGCCTGTTCGGGATAATCGGCAGCAAAGGTGAGGGCGGTATAAGCGCCGTCTGAAAAGCCGAGCAAATCCACTTTACCGTTAATTTGTGCGGCTTTTAATACGGCAAGCACATCAGCCGCTTTTTGTGCATAAGTTGGCGCAACACTGCCGACTTCAGATTTGCCATGACCGCGTGTACTGATGGCGATGACTTCATGATTTTGGCTTAAACGGTCAATAAACTCGCCCATTTCAGCTGTTGAACCCACTAATCCGCCATGCAAAACAATTACAGGTGAGCCTTTGCCATAGCGTTCAAAATAAATTTTCGCCCTATCACTTGCCGTCGCATAACGACCAACTTTTTCATTGTTCCCATAAGGCACTTGGCTATGGTAGGCAGTTTCATTTTGTCCAAAATAGCGCAACGGTTCACCGGCAAAACTGCTCGTTGCAAGAGTGGCGAAAAGTACGCTAAACCCTAATTTTTTAAATGCTTTCATGCTGTTCTCCTGAGTAAAGTGCGGTCGTTTTTTTAGGGTTTTGATGATACGCGCAGGTTACATGTCATATTCGGGTTTACGTAACAGGTTCTCTACATTTGGCTCAATTTCTTTGTCCCAAACCTTTTCTTTCCATTCATCATCCGGAATTTCAGTGTAGGCAATAGTGATGAATTCTGCAGGCGTGTTTAGACGCTCGCTGGCAAAAGCCGTTAAATCATCTGCAAAGGCTTGCAATTCCTGTTCAGACAGGTTCTTTGGACAACATTTGATATTGATATGTGGCATAAAGTACTCCTTGCTTCATCTGTTTGTAATGAAATATATTGTATATTACTTTAATTAACTTGATAATCTATCAAATTAAATAAACAGTTTTAAGAAAGGCTTTATAATGGAGCAATTCAAACTTATCTATATTTTTGCCACCGTGCTGCAATACGGCAGTATGAATGCCACCGCGCCGCATTTGGGCATGACCGCCAGCGCAATCAGTCAAGCCATTCGCAAGCTGGAAAATCATTACGGCGTCAAATTGCTTAACCGCACCACACGCAGCCTCACGCCGACGGCAGAAGGGCGGCAGTTGCAGCAATACGCCCGTCAATTAACCGACTGGCACGATGCCGTTGAGCGCGAAATGGGTATTTTGCAAACCGAACCGGAAGGTGAAGTCCGCATCAGCCTACCGACCGGTTATAGCGCGGTTGAACCGATGAAACGTACCGTGCAAACCTTACGACATCGTTACCCAAAAATTCGCTTAATACTCAATGAAAACAACCGCTTGGTGGATTTGCAAAACGATACCGATATCGCTATCCGCGTTGTTTTACATCCTGACGATCCCGACAGCATCGCGCGCCCGTTGGCACAATGGCAAACCTTGATTTGCGCTTCACCAGACTATTTGCGTGAACACCCCATTGCCCAGCCGCAAGATTTACTCAATGCCGACTGGCTTAATCACAATAGCAATGTCCTGCTACACGCATTCAAGTGTTTAGGGCTACCGGAAACGCTGCCCGAAAATCGCACCGATTGCCCAGATTCTTCACTGGTCGCACGAGAATATGCCTGTGCCGGCATGGGGTTGGCGGTGTTGCTTTCTGGCGATGTGGCGCCTTTGATAGAAAATGGTCAGTTAAGCATTGTATTACCTGAACACACACTTCCCACCCGCACCCTTTATGCCACCACCGCACATCGCACCCAATCAGCAAAAGTACGCACCGTATTGGATTGCTTAATGCGTTGTTTTGGTGAAGAAAAGGGATTGATAAAAAGTGCTGGAAATTGACCGCACTTTGTTATTAAAAAGGCCGCCTGAAATTTCAGACGGCTTTTACTTTTAACGCATCCACAATCAACTTAAACACATTGGAATGCCCGCGGCGGCTGGGGTAATAGAGGTAAAGCGGATCGTAAGTGATGGCATACTCGGGTAACAGCTCAACCAACTGCCCAGAATGGAGTGCGTCTGCGGCGATGATATGTGGCAGCCAAGTGATGCCAAGGCCGTCTGAAACGGCTTGCAGGCGCAGATGATTGTTGATAGAAAACTGCGATTTTGGTGTGAACGTAATCAGCTTTTTTTTATATTTGAATTCCCATTGAATTTCCGTGCCGTGTTCGGCGGAGAGCTTCGCACCGATAAGGCGGTGCTGCTGCAAATCATCAATATTTTTCAGCGAACCGTATTGCGCCAAATAATCGGGCGAGGCGACCAATACCATTTTGAACGGCGCAGAAATCGGTACGGCAATCATCTCTTTCGCTACCTTGTTACCTAACCGAACGCCCATATCAAATCCTTCTTTCACAATATCTGCCCAACGATCGTCCACCACGATTTCCAAGCGGATTTTCGGGTATTGGTTCAAAATCGGCTTTAATTTTGGATACAACACGGCTTCCGCTGCCATCGCCGGGGCGTTGATGCGAATCAATCCCGATGGCGTATTCAAAAAATCATTTAATGCATCGACTTCTTGGTTTATGGCTTGATAAAGTGGGAAAAGTTGATCGAAAAGCTGTTGCCCGGCTTCGGTCAGCGATACATTGCGTGTAGTGCGGTTGAACAGACGCAAATTTAGCCGCATTTCTAAATTTTTCATGCTATGACTCAACGCCGAAGAAGAAATCCCCAAAAGTTGCCCCGCTTTCACAAAACTCTGCGTTTGCGCCAGTGTTAAAAAATAATTCAGTTCGTTAAAGTTCTGCATTTTCTCTTTAAACTCTTTTTTATTAGTGAATTTAATTCATTACATTATAAAGATAAACCCTATTTATCTCAATAAAAACAAATCATAAAATGACTTCAACTTCTGAGAATAAACAGAAGACAATATCCGTAAACATCACATCCTTTTTTTATAAATTATTTATTCTAGGAGTAAAAATGAACATTTTATTATTAAACGGTGGTAAAGCTTTCGGTCATTCTCATGGTGAGTTAAACCACACGCTTCACAAAAAAGCAAAAGAAGTTTTGACCGCACTTGGACACAATGTAAAAGAAACTGTGATTGATGCTGGCTATGATGTTGAGGCAGAAATCGAAAAATTCTTGTGGATGGATGCCGTGATTTGGCAGATGCCTGTTTGGTGGATGCACGAGCCTTGGACAGTGAAGAGCAATTCATCATATGAAAGGACAAAACATGATTAACGGGTTAGATATCGAACGTTTCCGAACCACCATGGCAGCGGTTGAAAACGACCATGCAAAAGGCAAGGCAGTATTACGCGCCGATTCGCGCTGGGTATCCGGCACGAAGAATGAAATCTCCGTGCGCCGCTTCCCTGCCTTTACCACAGACGAACCGAAAAACATGGGCGGTGAAAACGCCGCCCCAAATCCGGTGGAATACCTGATCAGCGCTGCGGCAGGCTGCTGCTCCATAGGTTTCGAGTTGCAAGCAGCATTGGCAGGCGTGAAACTGGAACAGTTTGAAATATCCGCAAGCGGCGGTATCGACATGGCCAAACTGTTCGGCATGGAAGATGGCTACGGCGGACTGGATAATCTGGTGCTAACCATAAAAGTAAAAGCCGACGCCGACCTTCCTACCCTGCAAAATTTCGCCGACCGCTCAGCCGCCACCTCCCCAGTGTTGAACAGCCTGAAAGCGCGGGCAAAAGTGGTTGTGGAAAAAATCTAGACGACTCAAAACGTTTTCTTGTTTTCATTTCGTTAAAAGCCCCTTTTCTGGACAACTAGAAAAGGGCTTAATCGCTCAAAGGAGTACATGGCATGCAACAACTGCACACTTTGAAAGACATCGAACAGGCCATCGCCACATACCCTTTAGTATCACTGTACATCAAAGCCCCAATCTGCGGTGTTTGTACGGTCGTGGGCGCCCAGCTTGACTCAGCTTTGGCGGAGGAAGGAAATGTGTATGCCGTAAAAGCCGATATTGCTGAAATACCCGAAATGACCGGACGTTTCCACGTGCTGACCGTACCTGCATGGCTGCTGTTTTATCAAGGCAAGGAAGTAGAACGGATGGCCCGCTTCATCCCTCAGGCACAGATGAAGCAGACATTGGCAAAATGGACAAAAGTAGCAGAAAGCGGATATCAGTAACCGGTCTATCAATGTTTCAGACGGCTGCGGTCTTGATAAAGATTTCTTGGTAGGCGTAAAACTCAATTCGGCGGACTTCCAAAAAGGCGGTTTTGACGAAAGCGAATCGGTGCAGGTAGTACAAAAACTGTCAGAAATGGGCATTGATTTTATTAAGGCAGAAATCACCCAATCCTTATGCAACGAGCTCTGGGAAAAACTCGGCAATGGTGAAATCGGCAAACCGATTATTCATCAAGTATTTGATTTTAAATACGTAGCAAAAGCCCATATAGAAATGGACAAAGGCACGCATATTGGGAAAGTGATGTTGGATTTCACTTTGCTCAATCAATAAGGAGTAACACCATGAAACTTTCCATTCTCAATCTTGCCCCCGTTCGTGAAGGGCAAACTTATTTGCAAGCGGTCGATTCGATGGTGAATCTTGCAAAACACGCGGAGCGCATTGGCATTGAGCGCTATTGGATTGCTGAGCATCATAATATGAAAAATTTGGTGAGTTCAGCGACCGCACTTTTAATTCAACATACGCTAGCCAATACGAAGACCTTGCGCGTTGGCTCGGGCGGCGTGATGTTACCGAATCATTCGCCTTATGTGGTGGCCGAGCAATATGGCACACTGGAGACGCTTTATCCAAACCGTGTTGAACTCGGTTTAGGACGTGCGCCAGGAACTGATATGCAAACGGCTGCGGCACTTCGTCGAGGACGAAAAAGTCTGGATTTCCCTGCGGAAATTGCGGAACTTCGCGGTTACTTTAAAGATTCTAACCCTGTTTCTGCATATCCTTCTGCCGGCTTGAATATACCGTTTTATATTTTAGGATCTAGCACTGAAAGTGCCTATCTTGCGGCAGAACTTGGCTTGCCTTATGCATTTGCTTCACACTTTGCGCCACGTATGATGGAAATGGCAGTGGAGATTTACCGCAAAAACTTCAAACCTTCTACCTATCTTGCTGAACCTTATGTCATCTTAGGTGTGAACGCGATTGTTGCAGAAACCGATAACGAAGCGAGACAACTCGCGACGACACAAACACTATTTTTCTTAAATATAGTGACTAATGCGCAACAAAATTTACAACCACCGATGGCGTCAGAAGAAGACGTTTGGAAAGCCCAAATGCATGCCCAAAAGAAACCACACTTTGGCCCAGTCGATTTTGAGGAAATCCCGATTTACAATCAAGAGCGTGCCGTAGTGGAACAAATGACTGCTTGTTCGCTTATCGGTAGTCCTGAAAGTGTGGAATTTCAACTCAAGCAACTGCGTGAACGGGTACATTTTGATGAAATTATGGCGGTGAGTTATATTTTTGATGAACAAAAACAAGCCCAATCTTATACGATGTTAAAATCGATTGTGGATAAGCAATCGTGATAAAAACATGGCGAGATCATCTCGCCATGTTTTATGCCTAAACCATTTTCGACAATAACATCTCCTTCAACTTGTTATACACCCACACCACTCGCTTGGTCATCCACACTTTTGAGCTTATCAATTCCCACCCGCCAATCAATCACAATGTCGGAGTAGGGCTCAAGTGCGGTCAATAATTCAAACAGAATTTCATCGTTATAAGCATTGGCGGCAGGGTGTACCACACCTTGCATTGCTTTTTCTTTTACATTGTTTTTAGCAAATAGCCGTTCGCTTTCCGCCAAATATTGCGTCGCTTTCGGCAAAAATTGTTCGCCAAATTCAGTGAGCTTGATGTTTCGCGTGTTACGTTTGAACAAACTTTCACCTAATAAGGCTTCGAGATCGGCGATCATTCTTGTGACGACTTGAGGCGAAACGGCGAGCCGCTGGGCGGTTTCACGAAAATTAAAGGTTTCGGCAGCGGAGCAAAAATAGCGAAGGGCTTCTAGTTTATTCACTATTATTCCTTTTTTCAGAATAGTTTATTCTTATTTTATTAATTTTTAAGTCAGAATACTAGGGTTATACTGCATCAAAGTGTTGAATGAAGACATTACCGGCCAAGTAAACAAAGATCGTAATGTGCTAACTGGCGACAGCCCGCTGGCATCAAATAATCTTGGAATTTTAGCGGCAGATGCGTTGTTGAAAAAAGTAGCTAGCTTGGGTTAATTCATTCAATCTAGTCCAAACAAAAAAACAGTCCGCAACTTTAAAGTGAAGTTGCGGACTGTTTTTTTTTGTTTTACATCGGTGGTCCGAAAAATAGCCATGGCGAACTATTTATAATGGCTGGTTCTACGATAGCGGTATCAACCAAGAAGGTTGGCGCGGTTGGAAACTGACAGATTCACAAACCGCCGAGCCAAACGCACGCAATATCGTGCTTTCCAAAGGGTCGATGACGTATTACTTTATAACGCCGAAGGCGCAGAAGAGTTCTCCCGTTTCTTTGCGATTCCAGGTTTGAACCACTGTGATGGCAGCGTCGATTTGCGCTTATATAAGTAATTGTACTACTGAAGAAACAGGAGTTAGCAGACTAAAATCGTAGAGTTATGAATTTAACATAATATAAATTAATTTCCTTTTCCCTATTCTTCTACAAATTCCGCTGTTTTGTTCCTATATGTCAAATGAGAATTAATGGTACTCAAGAGAGTGTGCTCATAGTACTCCAATTTTTAGTATAAAATCAATAGGTTTTAAGAGAGATTTGGCTGTAACTCTACCACTTAATTATTGAGTAGTAGTAGGGTTGAGGGTAGAAAACTTATTACGATACTAAGTACCTTCAACTCATAGCATATAGCTAATTTATAAAGGCCATCTGAATATCAGACGGCCTCCTGTCTATTAGAATTTAGACATTGTAAATTTCTTCGTTCTTAACATTTTCTTAAGGCTTCCGCTTCAGTCGTACCCGGAGGGTTTATACCAAAAAAAGCTGAACCATCCTTGTAACTTGAGACAACTAATACGATCGATCTAAAAAAAAACTTGCTCAAACTGAAATCAAAATAAAGCCATCGTTAACACCGAGATTTGGAAAGCTACGTGAAGGCTTTTCAAATAGTACGAAGCATTTTACTTTCAGGACAAGCTTTGAGTTGGAATAGATCATTTGTTCTTATAGATGAGATTTTCAGGTTTTTTGTCGGGAGAAATAAGAAGTTTATCAAGGTATTCGGGGTCATGCCAGTCATCCCAAGGTGCTAGACTAAAATAAGCTTTAATAAAACCATCAATAATAGCTGAACCTTCGGTATTAATACCAATAATATTTCCTTGTTCAATTAAGTCAATATTAGGAAAATATTGCTTCAGTATATTTTTATTTACTATACCTTTTTGAATAATTGGCCAGAATCCTTTATCTAACGATTCTTCAGTAATAAACATAGCAGCAATAATATCGTTTTTATCTATTTTTATATCTTCATATAAAGGAAGGTTTTTTGAGGAAATTTTCATTTTGGTAATTAAGCAGGCTACACCTATCCAATCATATTTTCCAAGAATCTGTCCAACAGCTAAAAAATCATCTTCTATGGGAATGCCAAAATAATCGCCTACCTGCCATTTCTGTTTTTTTCTTGCCATTTTTTAAAGTTCCTTTCTGTAATTCAATAAGGCATGGGAATTTTTCCACCTGCTGCACGGTAGCGAGGTTCAGACATCTGATGACGTTTATTGGCCAAAGGTCCTCCTCGACTCTTGATACCGCCTTGTAATCTAATGTGATCTTCTTCCAATCGGTCTAGACATTGACCAGATTTAGTTTGCCCAAGTAAGGTAAACCTGTGAGTTGCTCTGAATGCTCTATTATGTTCTCTTTGCCTGGCAAAATATCTTATTGAGGATTTGGCTCGGCCTACATATTTTTCGCCAGTTTTAGGATGTGTCCTCAGATAAACAATTCCACAAGTACCTGGCGGACAATAGCAGGGGTCAGTTTTCTCTGATTCTGGTTTGCTACATACTCCTTATGGCCTCTAGAGGCAATTACTGCTGTTGCCGCCTAAAAGGCGGCTCGGATGCCTTGTTCAACATTGTAATAAATTATATTTCATTTGTAGAAAATATATTATCTTCTATATAGCAGTTTTGAAAAGAGCAATTAGATATTAAATTATCTTGTATATGCATTGATCTGAATACACAATTAATAAATGTGCAATTAGTAAATTTTGTATTACAAACTATTGCCGTAATAAAAGAACAATTAATAAAATTACAATTAGTAAAGGAACTATAGCTTATGAAAGCGCCACGAAATGAACAGAAAAAAAATTTAAGACTTCCAATTTCCCTATGGGATATTTCGTATCTGTGAAAATCAATATTATCCATATGGATTAACTGTCTAGAAATTAAGACATCTAATTCTTTTGTTTCGATTTTAATTAGAGACTTTGTAATATTTTTAAGTAATTCTTGAATGTCATTTGATATCATTTTTATTACCACCAATCTATAGGGTCTAGTTGTATATCTCTCAAAGGTATTCTTGGTTTAGATAATGGAGCAGTTCCTGGTGTACTGGCAGGTATTTGATTACACAATAATCCGGCTACCATTCTATGGTTACCATCTACAATAGTATTTCCATCCATTTTAACTGGAGGGGCAATACTACCTTTTTCAATCAATGCTGTGTATCTCGCAGCAGCAGGGATGGAAACACTTTTTTGTAATGTTAGATAAGATGTTTTCGCTGTAACCATTGTTGTCTGCTATTGCATCTAAACATTTCTTACGTTTTTTTTCTTCTTGGCATTTTCCTGTACATGTATCGCTCTCCGATGATGCAACGACACCTGTTGCGGCAGCTCCAAGCCCCCATATGCAATCCATTTAGGCAATGCCGCATCAGTGGGGTCTGGAGTCATTGTATCAATTACAATCATAGACAATGCCCCTTTGGATATGCTAACAGCATTTAATCCCCAAGGATCCATCATATTTTGTATATTTGTCGAAAATTGATAAAAGTTACTTCCACCTCCCAACCCAATCGGATCCTGATTTACAAACCGACCCACATCAGGCTCATAATACCTGAAGAAGTTGTAATGCAACCCCGTTTCACGGTCGCAATACTAGTTCTGTAATCGGAATGGTTGGTATGCGCTATCCGTTACCTTGGTTTCCTCTTTCAGAAGGCACCAGCCGGTGTAGTTGTCGAACCACAAGAGGTTACCGTCCTTATCGGTCATCTCTCTTGGGATGCCGATTTGGTCGCAGTGGAAGTAGTAGATTTGTTGGCGGCTTTCGCCCTCGGCATTGGTGTGGTTGTGTACCTGTGCCAAGGGTTCGTAGCTGTCGGGATCGGTGTAGATATAGGTATATCTGCCGTTCGGGTGGATTTCTTGCAAGAGGTGGCTGCCGTCCCAAACGAAGCGGGTTTGGTTTTCGAGGTCGTTCCCGCTTAAATCATGCTGGAATGATGTTTCTGAAACTTCTTCGTTTTTCAAACAGCCTTTGCCTATCCTTCTGCCCAAGGCGTCGTAGCTGTACACCCAAGTTTCTTTCGTACCGTCTTTTTTAAAGATTTCGGCTTTAACCAGTTGGTCGTGCAGATCGTAGAAGTAGTTCTGCACTTCGCCGTCGGCCAGTTCGCGGTGGATCAGGTTGCCGAGGTCGTCGTAGTAATAGCTGCTGCCGTTGTAGGTTTGTAGGCGGTTGTCGGGGACGGTAGGGCTGTTGTTGTCGGACAGGATATTGTGTGCGGGGTCGAAGGCGAATACTTCGCTATCCGCTTTGGTAATCTGGCCCAGTTTGTCGTATTCAAACCGGGTCGTGCCCGTCCGTTGGTCGGTGCTGTGGGTCAGGTTGCCGGTGCGGTCGTAGCCGTAGCTGCGTTTGACGGCATAGACCGATGTTACTGCATTTTTAGCTGTCTCGGTCTGCGTCAGCTCGTTGAGTGCGGCAATTTGCCTTTTCAGACGGCCTAAGGGATCGAGTTCGTAACGGCTGGCGAGTTTACCCTGGGTGCGGTAGATTTCACGGTGCAGCTTATCGCGTTCGATGTCGGAGATGACTTCGTCGTCGAGGCTGATTTGGTGCAGGTGGCCGCTGCCGTAATACAGGTAGTTGATCTGTCTGCCGTCGGGCAGGACGGTGGCGGTACGGTTGCCGTTGAAGTCGTAGTGGTAGCGGATGCTTTCGGTAACGGGCAGGTACAGCATGTCGTACTGCGCATCGCGCCAGTCGGTTTCGGGCAAACCGTTTCGGGCGTTCTCTTCCTTAGTCGGTACTTTCCATTGGTGCTGGCCGATGATTTGGCCGTTGCCGTTGTAGTCGAAGCAGGTGATGCTGTGGCGGTTGGCGGCACGGACGAGGTTGCCGTCCAAGTCGTATTGGTAAGCGGTTTCCTGAACCTTGTCGTTGTTGCGGGCGAGGGTATGGATTAAGCGGCCCAATACGTCGCGTTTGAACTCGGTAATCCGCAGCGGGGTTTGGCTGTCGAGGCCGTCTGAAAGCGGGGCGGCGTCTTTTTTGGGGACGGGTTGTCCGCCCAGCTGCGCCATCAGTTTGGCGGCAAGGGAGGCGTCATCACTGAATTCGCGCTGTTCAATCAGTTCGTTGCCGGCGTTGTAGCGGTAGCCGGTGAGCTTATGGTCGAAACCGCTTTCTGCAATCAATCGGTCGAGGACGTCGTAGGCAAAGCGGTAGCGCGCACCGTTTTCATTGGTGAGGCCGACTAGGCGGCGGGCTTTGTCGTAATGGTAGCCGAAGGTATGGCCCAGCGCATTGGTGCGTTGGGTCGGCAGACCGTCCTGGCCGTATTCGTAGGAGGTGGTGTGGCCTTCGCCGTCGGTATGGGTGGTCAAACGACCTGCAGCATCGTAGCCGAAGGTCTCTTTGCTGCCGTCTGGATAGAGGGCGAGGGTGAGGTTTTGATTGGCGTCGTAGTGGTATTCGGTGTGCTGTCCCAGCGCATCGGTAATACGCACCAGCTGTCCTTCAGGGGTGTAGGCCAGTTTGGTTTCGTAACCGGAGCAGTCGGTAATCCGGTCGGGCTGATGGTTTTCGTTATAGTGGTAGGCGGTACTGCTGCCGTTCGGATCGGTTACCGACAGCAACAGACCGTTGCCGGCATATTCGAAACGGGTGATGTGTTTCAGCGGGTCGATATAGGCCAATCCGGCCGCATCGCGGATAATGCGTTGGCAGCCAGGTACGCTCCAACCCTCGCCGAGCCAGCCGGTACCGTCTTGGTCGGAATAATAGCTGCGGCTCCATACTAGAGGCAAAATGCCTTCAAAGGCAAAGTCGGTTTCACCCTCCAAAACTTCAAACCGTGTATCGGATTCACCGGCCGACCGGCACCCACTGCACCCTTACAGGACAGACAGGTTTTAGGGGGAAGTCTTTTGCTGAACTTGCCGTTCATATGGAACATATCGCCGGTGCGCACGATATAGCGTTTGCGGATTTTAACCGAGGAAGAATGGCGCATCGGCCAGGCCGGTTTGGTGGCGGTACGGGAAAGTATGCCCTTGCGGCCCGGAAGTTATAAATAAAGTTGGATAATACTTGTTATTTTTTTTTGTGTTTCAACACTAATTTCCTGGTTAAAATTTTGGATTAATTTAAGAAAATCAATAATTAAGTTGATTTGATTAGTGTTAAATATCGTACTTTGGTCTCTTAGGGCAATATATAAAAAGTCAACAACGTAACCATATAAATAGAATTTAGATAAATTAGAAAAAATATATTTTAAACAGCAAGGAGTAAAATATAATATAGCCTTATTAGTAAAGGCTTGCCACTCTAGTGATTCAAGTATTGAGAGAAAATCATCGTATGTTATCTCAATCCAAGTTTTAGTAGATAGTTGCATTATAGAAAATATATAAAAGTTATCACTATCATCAAAACTTATGATGTTATTTTTATCAACTTTAAAAATTGGGAAAGTAGGCTTAATTTTTTCTTCTAGACAATTTCGTTCTTGTATATATTTTACCTCCATAAGAAATTTTTCAAATTCATAATTCACTCCTAAATCTTTGATAAACTTAGAAATATATTCTAAAAAATCATAAATTATATTAATTTCATTTTTGGTTAAAGATTGTAGTAAATTAAATAGTTCACTTACTTCTCCTTGGGATATGTTAGAATAATAGCTAAATAATTCTATGAAATAATCATTATCTATACTAGGATTTTCTATTGAGTTTAGTAAAAGTGTATTTAAATGTAAAGCATTTTCATTTTTTTGTTTATCTGACATTTGATTTTTAATTAACAAAATTAGATTGTTTTTTTTCATGTCTTACTTTCTATATTTTAAGGTATGGCAGCATTTGCAGGAATTGTTCCCCATAAAGGAGGGAGTAAAGAAGGCAAAAACCGAACAATTCGATAAACTATATATGCAGCTCCAGCACCAGCAACAACTTTTGCTCCTGTTTCTACAGTAGACCTCGGAACAGCAGGATTTTTCCACTGTTTAGGCTGAGGAACTGGTTTTGTCGCCCACTTCCACGCCCCAGAAGGGGGACTTCCACAACCTGAATCGTTCCACTCCTGCAAACGGTCTCTAAGGCTTTTCTGTTGATTCTTGATTTCCTGTTCATGTGTTTTCCACGACTGGGTACCAGGACCATTGCGACCATTAATTTGTTCATTGAACCTATGGCGCAAACCATGAGTGCCACCATTGTTACATTTCCGTTTATCTCTATTAATTAATCTATCAATATCTTGCCCAATCTCTTCGCATGATCGTTTTGACTTTCCTTTTAGACCTAATGGATCAAGCCAACGAGATATATTGAAGGCAAACATATAAAAATTACTACCTCCAAACAACCCAATCGGATCCTGATTCACAAACCGACCCGCATCAGGCTCGTAATACCTGAAGAAGTTGTAATGCAGCCCCGTCTCACGGTCGCAATACTGGTTCTGCAGGCGGAAGGGTTGGTGAGCAGTTCCGGATATGTTGGTTTCACTCTTCAGTTTGCCCCAGCCGGTATAGTTGCCAAACCACAAGAGGTTGCCGTCTTCATCGGTCATCTCTCTCGGAATGCCGATTTGGTCGCAGTGGAAGTAGTGGGTTTGTTGGCGGCTTTCGCCTTCTTCGTTGGTCCGGTTATGTACCTGTGCCAAGGGTTCGTAGCTATCGGGATCGGTATAGATATAGGTATATCTGCCGTCCGGGTGGACTTCCTGCAAGAGGTGGCTGCCGTCCCAAACGAAGCGGGTTTCCTC